>VHDH01000005.1 GCA_016871445.1 Verrucomicrobiota bacterium
ATCTCAGCACGTGAGGCCCCCATCTTTCCGCAAGCAATGTTTTCCGCAATCGTCTGGTCGAAGATCACCACCTCTTGGCTGACCAGGGCCATCTGCCGCCTCAGATCGGGCAATGCCAGCTCGCGCATATCAACCCCGTCCAGCTTCACGCTTCCGCCGGTGGGATCGTAGAAGCGGAAAATGAGGTTCACCAACGTGCTTTTGCCGGAGCCGCTCTCGCCCGCAATGCCCAGTTTCATGCCCCGGGGAATGACGAGGTTCAACCCTTTCAGCACGGGCTTGTCCCCGTAGGTAAAGTGGACGTCTTCAAAAGCCAGGCTCTGCCGCAGATCGGTGACCGAGCGGGCGTCCGGCCGGTTCGCCACCGTGGGACGCTCCGCAAACAACTGAAATAGCCGGTCCACCCCAACCGCAGTCTGCTGGATGAGCACATGCAGCGCGGTGAGCTTCTTCAGCGGCTGCAGCAACATGACGAGGCCGGTGACGAAGCCGATCATGTCGGGCAGGTTGCTCTGCTTCCAAAAGATGAACAATACGAGGCTGCCCAAACCCAGCATGGCGATGGTCTCCGTGATGGGATTGACGAGTTCGCGCGCCTGCACGGTTTTCATCCCGTAGTGGACCAACCGCCGGGCCTGTTCGCGGAAGCGTTCTTCCTGCCGCGCCTCGAGTCCGAAGGCCTGAATCACGCGGATGCCGGCCAGTGCTTCAATCAGTGAACTCGATTGTGCAATGTTCACATTCAAGCCGGCCTGCGTGACCCGCCGCATCTTGCTGCCCAACTGCCGCAGTGGCACCAAGATCAACGGCACGAAGACCAGTGCCACTAAAGTCAATTGCCAGTCCACCAAGCACAAGGCCACCAGAACGCTCAGGATGGTGATCGGCTCCCGGATCAAGTCCCCAAAGCCCAACGCCATGCAGCGATAGAGCGAAGCGGTGTCCCCATTGATGCGCGTGATCAAGTCACCCATCGTGGCTCGGTTGAAAAAGTCCAGCGAGAGCTGGTTGAGCTTCCCCAGCACGTCGGCGCGCAAGTCGGCCATCACCCGCTCGCTCACCCAGCACATACAGTAAGTGCTGAGGTAACCCAACATTCCCCGGAGTCCCACCAACACCGGGAGCAGGAAAAAGCCCCCCAACATCTGCCGTGCATCCAGAGGGCGCCCGGCCAGAGGCAGCCAAGGGTCAATCATGGCCTCGACCTGAACACGCGCCCGGTCCAACAGGTGGGCCAGTGGAGCGGCCAGACTCATACCGGGAGACGCATCCTTGACCGCCTTCGCGGCCGCCGCCGGCTGGTTATCCAACCGCACGAAAATGGTCTTGGTCGCCCAGATGAAGCTGGCATTGGACAGTCCCAGCAGGATACCGCACAGCACTCCCAACCAAAGCCGGCTCTGATATCGGCGCATGTAGGGCCAGCCGAATTCAAAGACTGACTTGAAGTAGCGCATCGGGCGGCAGTCTAGTATCAGCTTGGAGACCCGTCGAGTGCTTGCGTGACGGATTCAGGCCGACGAGTGATCCTCCCAGTCGTCGGTCAAGCCGGAGGTATGTGAGTTGCGGCCGCACATACGCTCAACCGAATCAGAAGACTTGGGCAAAGTGCCGCATGAAATCCCCCGCCATTGGCTGGGCGATGGCACGCAGAGTCAACTCTTTTGCCCTCCGCCGGGCCGGGCTTGGGCTTTACCCCGAGTTCAGTTACACTTGCTGCGCATGGCCGAAACTACCCCACCCGCGCCCACGCTCGCAGCGGAACTCCTCCGTGAGGCGCGTGTCTTTTGGAGACGGCTGCCGGATCGTTCGCTGTTCCTGATCCTGCTCGGAGCTTGGGGGTTGCTGTTCCAATTCCTTGGCCATTGCTCCTTCAACTTCACCAACCATCCCTCGCTCTTTGCGTGGATGTGGGGCGCTTGGAGCGCGCCCGCGCTCGAGGCAGAACACGGCAAGCTCGTGCCGTTTGTAGTGCTGGCACTACTGTGGCTCCGGCGCAACGAGCTACTCAACACGCCCGTGCGCCGTTGGTTGCCTGCGCTGGCCGGGCTGGCGGCGGCACTGGCAGTTCATGTCGTAGCCTTTACCGTGCAGCAGCCGCGCCTCTCGATGGTAGCGCTGGCGGGCGGCGCGTGGTGGCTCGTGGGCCTCGTGTGGGGACCGGGCTGGTTGCGGAAAACTTTCTTTCCGTTTCTGCTGCTGGGTTTTTGTGTGCCCTTGGAGTCGCTGGGAGAAGGGGTCTTGTTCCGGCTCCGCCTGCTGGTGACCACGCTCTCTGTCGGCATCGGGCATCACCTTTTGGGTTTGGACGTACTGCAGGAAGGCACGCGCATTTTCAATGCTGCCCGTACCTTCAACTATGACGTGGCCCCCGCGTGCAGCGGCATCCGCAGCCTTGCCTCGCTGCTGGCTCTCACCACGATCTACGGCTATGTGACCTTCCGTGCGCCGTGGCGGCGGGTGGTCATGATTGCCCTAGCCGCACCGCTGGCCGTGGCGGGCAACGTCGCACGCATCACCACCGTCATCATCCTCGCCGAGGCGTTTGGCGAGAAGACCGGCGCTGCAGCGGAGACAAACCTCGGCTATGTGACCTTCGCCGTGGCCATCGGGCTTATGCTCGCGGCGGGCTGGCTAATGCGAGAACGCCCACCTGCATCAAACTCTGCTGGGCTAGCTGCCTCCTCGGACGGAGACCAGCCCGGCGCAGTAGCCCTGCCACTCGTTAGCCCGGCTTTTCTCGGCGGGCTGCTGCTGATGGCTTTGGCCAGCGGGGCGATTTTTAAATTGCAAGCCCGGCAATCGCTCGGCCACCCCGGCGTGCTGGCGGAGGCGCAGTCCGGCTCTCAGCGCTGGCGCATCCCGCTACCCGAGCGCGTGGCCGACATGACTTCGGAAGAAGTGCCCGTGGTCCGGGAGGAACTCGACGGACTGCCATCGGACACCTCTTTTGGCAAGCGACTGTATCGGACGACGAATGGCACTCCCTTGCTTTTGCAAGTCGTCCTAATGGGCCGCGACCGCACGAGCATCCACCAGCCGCAATACTGCCTGACTGGCCAAGGCTTTCTAATTGAACGAACCGAGGAAGTGCACCTCACGCTGGGCGCACCTACCGCGCGCAAAATCCCCGCACTCAAGCTCACAGCTAGCAAGGTCTTCACCACGCCCGACGGCCAGCGCGTGCCGGTGCGTGGGATTTACGTATATTGGTTCGTAGCCGACGGCGCGCTCACCGCGCATCGGCGCGAGCGGTTGTGGTGGATGGCGCGCGAGCTGTTGCGCACCGGCACACTGCAGCGTTGGGCCTATGTTTCCTGCTTTGCACAATGCCGACCGGGTGAAGAGGAGCAAGCCTATCAGCAAGTGCGGGAATTTCTGGCCGAGGCCGTGCCCCAGTTTCAAAGGATGCCATGAGCTTGACAGACCTTTGTCGGCCGCTTGCCGCTTGTAGGTCATTCGCGGGAGCGTGGCAGTAGGAGGCTTGTCGCCCTCGTCCATAACGAGAGGCGCCAAAGGAGCAAGCCTGGTAATGCTTTTAAAATGGGGTTCCACCGGATGAAGGCCCGGCTATCATAAGGCATGCGACCTATCTTACCTCAACTTTGGTGTTGGCGGGTGATCGTGATTTTCGCTGCCTTTTTGCTCGGATGGGCGAACGGTGTGGGGGGAGAACCAGTGCGCTTGTCGCTTTGGCCCGGCGAGGCCCCGCTGGGTGATGGTAAAACCGAGAAGGTTAATGTCCCCGTCACGGTTCACTTGCCGGACCCCAACAAGGCCACCGGCACCGCCATGATTATTTGTCCTGGCGGCGGCTACGGCGGGCGCGTCGTAGAGGGCGAAGGGCACGGGATTGCACGATGGCTCAACACCAACGGCATCGCGGGTGTGGTGCTCGAATACCGACTGCCAGCTGGCAACTATCATCGCCCGTTGCTCGATGTGCAGCAGACCATCCGACTGGTGCGGGCGCGCGCGGCTGAATGGAAGCTTGCCCCTGAGCGGATTGGAATTGTCGGGTTCTCGGCCGGCGGACATCTGGCCTCTTCCGCAGGAACGCACTTCGACTCGGGTAATCAGCAATCTTCGGATGCAGTTGAGCGACAGAGCTGCCGGCCGGACTTCATGGTGCTCGTTTACCCCGTCATCACCATGGGCGAGAAGACGCACGGCGGCTCGCGCCGAAATCTGCTCGGGGCAGCCCCCTCAGCTGAACTGATTGAACTGTTTTCCAACGAGAAGCAGGTCACCCCCAAGACTCCACCAGCGTTTCTTACCCACGCCCGGACAGATGCGGTTGTGCCAGTGCTTCACAGCCAGATGTTCTACGAAGCCCTCAAGGCTAAGGGCGTGCCGGCCGAGTTACAGGAGTTTCCAAAGGGCAACCACGGTTACAGTGGCTACAAGGGTGAAGAGTGGGACGCTTGGCAAAAACGTTCCTTGGAGTGGTTGGGCGAACGGGGGCTAATGGGCCGACCAAATCGAAGTCGCTAAACTCAAAGACGAAGCGCTGAAAGCGTGCTGATTCCCAACGGGGTCGCCCCATTTCGCTGACAACCTTTAGCTGCAAACCATCCTCGTGACCCTTGCTGACCCGCTGTCATTTGCCGCAACCGCGTCGCGCACCGGATGGAAGCAAAACCTGTGACAAATCTGTGTCCGCAGGCCGAGTTTCTTCAATTTCCCAAGTGTTTATGGCTGTCCGGCATGGATTCGAACCATGACAAAAGCCTCCAAAGGGCCTTGTGCTACCGTTACACCACCGGACAAACCTTAAATAGAACCTAGCGGACACACGCACACAGGCAATGGTTTTTTCTGCCGCCGCACATCACAGTTGCATAATGACGCGCTGACCATACGTGTCACGGCCTGCCGCTGGGCGTGCCGGGCGTTGCTCTTGATGAGCGGCCGATAAACGCCTGCCTGGACGGCAAAGATAATCCCGAGAGGCGCTACTGCCACAAAGGACGAGCGCTCTGCCGGCGCACTCCAAATCACTTCGCGGTCAAGCGGCGGGTGATGTATTCACGGAGCAGGGGGATTTTGGCCTTGGCCAGCAGGAGCGCGCCCTTGGCCGGGTCGGCGGCGACGATGGGCTCGGTGGCATACCAATACATCAGCGGGAGGTTGTGGTCGTCCGCGTCCTCGGCGTGGGCGAGGAGGGCCTCGACGATGGGCGCGCGCTGCGCGACGGTCAGCCGCTGGCACGCGCTGGCGAGGTAGAGGCGCACGACGGGCGAGGGGTCTTCCTTCGCGAGCCGGGCAAATTCCTTCAACGCGGCGTCGCCGGGGTTCTTGTCCTCGCAGAGGAGCTGGATGGTCCACGCGCGAAGGGTCGCGTCGGCATCTTTCAGGCGGTCCACCGGATTGTAACCTTTCTGAACGCCATGGTTGTGAAGAGTCCACAACGCACGGAGCCGATAAACATTATCCTTCGAGTCCAAGAGAATTCTGGCCAAGCCCGCCGAGGTCGGGGCGGGCAGCATTGAATGCCCCAAGTCGGCACGGAGGGGGTAGCGCTCTTGCAATACACGGCGCGCATGGCGAGCGTGCCACTCATTCGAATCAGTCAAGCGCTTGACTAGTTCCTCATCGCTCGCCTTCGCCAAGTCCGGCTGCGTCGCCTTTTTGTTGCCGTAGCTGATTTTGTAAATTCGCCCGTTGCTCCGGTCATGCACGTTCGGGTCGCGCTGGTTGTGGCATTGCTGGCGGTCATACCAGTCAATCACGAAGACGTTGCCGTCCTGGTCAATCATCTGGTTGAGCGTCTGCGAGGCGCGGTCGTTGAAGTTCAGGAAGTCCGGCGCGTGCTTGCCCACGTAACCGCTGCCTTTGCGCTCGGGCACGTCCACGTTCAGGCGCTGGCCGTGGATGTTCCCGATGAAGAGCTTGCCGTGATACTCCTTGGGCCAGCTCCCGCCGAGGTAGCACATGAGGCCCGCGTGCGCGTGACCGCCGCCCGCCGCGTCGGAGCGCGCGTTGCCGCCGTGGGGCGTCGCGCCGAGATAGTGGCGATGGTCGGCGATGGTCTTGAGGTCGTCGTAGATGAACGGGTTGATGGGCTGCACCTTCGCGTCCTTGAAGCTGTAGGAATTCTCCGGCTGGCCCTGCTGCGGGGAGAAGCTCTGGTCGAAGTAATTCGCCGCGACGCGCCGGGCCTCCTCAATCGTCGGCGCGTAGTGCTGGCCGGCCTGGCGGTGGTAGCGGCCGCCTTGAATCATGTGGAACAGGTGCGGGATGACGCACGCCTCGATGAAGCAGTGGCCGTATTCGTTGAAGTCAATGCCCCACGGGTTGCTCGTGCCCTCGGCGAAGACCTCGAAGCGTTTCTTCACCGGCTGGTAGCGCCACACGCCGGCGTTGATGAACTGCCGCTCGCTGTCCGGCGCGCCGGCGACCTTGACGTGCGAGTGCGTGAAGACGCCGTGGCAGCCGTAGAGCCAGCCGTCCGGGCCCCACGTGAAGGTGTTGAGCATCTCGTGCGTGTCGTGCCACGCGAATCCTTCGAGCAACCTCTTCGGCTCGCCCGCGGGCTGCGGGCCTTTGTCCGTCTCCTTCACGGGAATGTGCAGCAGCCACGGCGCGGCCCCGACGAACACGCCGCCGAAGCCCCACTCGATGCCGGACGCGAGGTTCAGCCCCTCGATGAACACCGTGCGCTTGTCGTGCTTGCCGTCGCCGTCCGTGTCCTCGAAGACCACGATGCGGTCGTCGCCTTGGTCGCCCGGCTTGCGGATGGGATAGGTGTAGTTCTCGATGACCCAGATGCGCCCGCGGTCATCAATGCACATCGCGATGGGCTGCTTCACGTCCGGCTCGGCGGCGAAGACCGTGACCTTGAAGCCCGGCGGCAGCGTCATCGCCTTCACGGATTCCTCGGGTGAAAGGCCGTTGAACTTCACCTCGTCCTGCGGGCCGGGCGGCGGGCCTTTGGGCGCGGCCTTCGCGGACGCGACCGCCGCGAGCGCCGTGGCGGCAATCTTCAACTCGTTGGCGAACACGGGCCGCTCGTCGTAGAGCTTGAAGTCGTCGAAATTCAGGTGGCCCCAATGCCCGCCGGCCTGCTCGTCCACCACGCGGATGAAGACCTCCTTGTTCTGATGCTTCTCCAAGTCCGCCACCACGGGCGCGAGCGTCTCGGTCGAGTTGTTCGTCTCCTTGAACTTGTCCGGGTCGCCGCCGGGCGTGGAGAAAATCACGTTGCCATTGCCCGTGTTCACAATCTCAACGCGCGTCGAGCGGTAAGGCCCCGCCGCCACGAGGAACGCCGCCCAGCGATGCGTGAGGCGGAAGGGTTTGCTCGTGAGCGTGCCCGTCGCCTCGTCGCCGAGGCCGCGCTCGTAGGTGCCAATCCAATACTTGCCCACGTGCCCGCTCTTCATGGGCGGCCGGCGCTCCACGACCGTGTCGCCGAGGATGGGCTGCGCGGCGAAGGCATTGCCCGTCGCCGTCCAGTCGCGCAAATCGCCGGTCTCGAAGTCCGTGTTAAGCGGCTTGCCGTCGAGGCCGACGGGCAGGACGCCCTTGGTGGAGAGCGGCGGGTTCGGCGCGACGGAATCGGGCGACTTCTTCCCGGGCGCGGCCTTGGGCGCGGCCTTGGTTTTCTCCGCCTCGCGCGGTGGGCCGGTGCGGACGATGACGTCCTTCGGGTTCACGGCTTCCTTGCCCGCGTCGGCGAAGAGCACTTTGGGCTGCGCCTTGTTCCACTCGTCAGCCGAGACTTTGCGCCGCGTGGCGGTGAAGGCGAACGCGCCTTTCTTGTTGCCGATGATGAAGTCGGGCGTGCCGTCGCCGTTGATGTCCGCGACGCCGATTTGCCGGCCCACGCCGGAGTCGTTGTCAATGAGGTGCGGCACCCAGTCCACGGACTTGTCGGCGTTGCGCTGGAGGCGGAACCAATAAAGCACGGCGGGGTCGGCCACGCCGGGGTCGCCGCCGGGGCCGTGTGCCCAGAAACATTTGCCGGTGACGAGGTCTTTGAGGCCGTCGCCGTCCACGTCCACGAACTCGACGGCGTGGAGCTGCGAGAAGGCGACGCCGTAGCGGTTCTCGCGCGGCTCCTTGTTCATGATGACGTGCGCGCGGAACTCAGGGCTGCCGGCGGCGTCCTTGGACTTGAGCTGCTCATACCACGCGAGGCCGTAGCCGTGCGAGGCGAGCGCCGTGACGACGTCGTTCAAACCGTCGCCGTTCACGTCGTAGGCATACATCTGCGAGCTGGTCGGGGCGAAAAACGTCTTGTGCCACTTCCACGGGCCGGCGGTGCCTTTGGTCGGCTGCTCGAGCCAGCCGTCCTTGAAGAGCAGGTCCGCTCGGCCGTCGCCATTCACGTCGCCGACGCCGAGGCCGTGGGTGAACTTGGCCCACTTGCCGTCCGCCGTGATGGCCGTGAAGGGCCACTTGGCCGTGGGGTTCTCCGGGTCGGGCTTCGCGTAGCCGAAGTTGCCCTTGTAATTGCAGACCAGCTCGGGCTTCCCGTCGCCATCGAGGTCCGCGAAGGTCGGCGATTCGTTGTCCACCTCGTCGAAGACCTGGTGCCGCGCCCAGTGCTGCTCCTTGCCCTTGGGATTCAGGTAGAGAAAGGCCGGCGTGCCGGGCAGACCGTAAGTGAGCACGTCATTCCAGCCATCCCCGTCAAAGTCGTGGACGAACGCGAAAAAGTTGTCGGACGAGTAGGAGTTCTTGCTGCCCAGCGCGCCCTCAAAGCCGGGGAACTCCACGTCGGCGCCGTCCTTTTTCGTCTTGGTCGTGCGCGTGGCGGGGTAAATCTCATGGCGCTTGGTGAAGGCCGGGCCTTCCCACCAATACGGCCCGAAGACGGCGTCGGGTTTTCCATCGCGGTTCAAGTCGCCGAACATCGCGCCCTCGGACCAGTAGTGTTTTTCGAGCTGTTGTTTCTTGAACGACACGAGTGTGTGCTCGGCAGCAGTGAGGGAGAGCGAGGTCAACGCGGCTAGCGCAAGGGCGAAGAGACGGAGTTTCATATGGGCGGGGCGATGGAAAAGCTGACGGGCGAGCGGAAAGGCTGCTTCACCGAGCGGCCTGAGAGCTTGCGTATTTTAACTGAGAAATTTCCACCGAGAAGAGCGGGCGCAGCGGCACGTTAACTCGAATCAGCTTCACGCTATGGTTGTGGCAGGCAGGGGCGGAGGGGTCAAGCCATTGACGGGCGGGCTGAGTAGTTCAGCGTTGCAATTCCCGCCCGCGCCCCGCCCAGAATCAGCCATGCGCTCCACCTACCTTGCCGCCGCCATGCTGGCCTTAGAGTTTACTGTGTTCGCCGCCGCTCTGCCTGAGGGCGTGCGCCGCGTGAAAGTTTTGAACTACCCGGACTGCTTCGAACTGGCCAACGCTGATACTAAGGTCACGCTCTGCCATCAAGTTGGCGGACGCGTGTTGGAATACGCGCACCAAGGAAAGAATGCGCTTTACCTCGACCCGCGCGAAGAAAAGTGGGGCACGCCCGGCGGGCCGAAAGCCCCGGCCAGCGCTGGACGCTTCGATATCGGACCCGAGTATCTCATCCCCAAGCGCGACGCGCTCTGGGCCGGCGAGTGGGCCGCCGAAGCCACCAGTCCGCGCGCCGTGCGGCTCACGAGCAAGCCTGACGAAGCCACGGGGGTTCAACTCATCCGTAACTTCCGCCTTGCCGCGACGGGCACGCACCTTGCTTGCGAGCAAATCATTAAGAACGTCTCACAGGAGACGAAATATTGGACGCACTGGAGCCGCACCTTCGCCGTGCATGGGGGCATCGGCGTCATCCCGCAAACGCCGGACACGCGGCGCTACCCGAACGGCTTCGTGATGTATAATCAGGGTGCAGAGCACAGTATTATCCTGCGCCCCACCGACCCAAATGTGCGACTACGCGGGAACTTCCTCGAAGTCCTCGGCCCCACGCGGCAGCCCAAGCTCGGCTTCGACTCAAACGCCGGTTGGTTCGCCTACGTAATGCCGCACGACCAGGCGTTTGTTAAGCGTTACCCCTCGCCCAAGGACGGCGTTTATCCCGAAATCGCCGGACTCACGCTGTGCTTTTGGTATCCGCAGGCCACGCAGGTGCCCGCATGCGAATTGGAGCCGCACGGCCCGCGCCAGCCCATAGCGCCGGGTGCGAGCGTGAGCTTCATCGAAGACTGGTTTCTACTGCCGCACAAGTTTCCCGCCGCCGGCGAGCAGATTGACTTGGCGAAACTGGCGGCGCAAGTAGACGCGGCGTTTAGATGAATGCCAAATTGGTAATGCGAAATGCGTAATACGAAAAAACGCCCTTATGCCTATCCCCACAATCGTTCTGACGCACGCTGGAGGTCCACACCTTGATGCCTATTTCGCCGGCCTTGCGGCCAGCACCGAGGTAGGCGAAGTCTCTGTCGCTGACCCGAGCGGAGCCACCTTCGCCACTGCACAAAAGGTGCTCGGGCCGAAACTCAAGACCACCGGTAAAGACGCCGGCGCGTTACTGCGCGAGCAAAAGCCCAAGTTCGCCCTGGTTGCCATGGAAGCCGTGCTCACGCCGCCGGCGATTGATGCCGCGCTGGAGCACGGTTGCCATGTGATGGCCGAGAAGCCTGCGTGCGTGCGCGCGGCGGACTTCGAGCCACTCGTGCGCAAAGCCGAGGGCAAGCACCTGCACCTAATGCTCGCTTTCGCCAACCGCCTCCGCCCTGAGGCGCGCGAGGCTCAGCGGCTCGTGCGCGAAGGCCGCCTCGGAAAGCTTTACGGCATGGAAATTCACCTCGTCGCTGACCAAACGCGGCTCAAGAACCCGAGCTACAAGCAAACGTGGTATGGCCAGAAGGCGCGGGCGGGCGGCGGGCACTTCACTTGGCTGGGCATTCACTGGCTTGACCTCGCGCTCTTCATCACCGGTGCGGAAGTCGAGGCCGTCGCGGGCTTCTCCGGCGGCGTCGGCGGACAACTGCTGGACGTGGAGGACTCAAACGCCGCCGCTTTGAAGTTCACTAACGGCTTTTTTGGAACGCTCACGAGCGGCTACTACCTAGATCGTGGCTATCACCAGCACATTAAAATTTGGGGCGCGCAGGGCTGGCTGGAACTAAACCACCAGCCCGACGTCACGCTGAAGTGGTATTCCACTGCTGAGCCGAAAGTCAGTGGCATCCAGACCTACACGCCACCCGCCGAACCGACCGGTTACACCCCGTGGGTCCACGCCTGCGCCCGCGCTGCCGCCGGCCAACAAGACCCGCCCGTCACCGGCCGCGAAGGCCTCCGCGTGCTCGATGCCATCTACGCCTTTTACGAAGCCGCGAAGTCCGGCCAGACTAAGGCGGTTAAACGCGCGTAGTTTAGTCCTCGCCCGGCACTGAATGACCCTGCCTTGGTAGCGGCCCAACCAGCCGCTCAGCGCTTTGCCAGCAGCTTTGCTAGCTTCTTCGCGCGGGCAACCCACGGTTGCTCCTGCTTGCGCTGGTAGCCGGGCGCGACCTTGTCCTCGGCCATCACTTCGTCGGCGAGTTGCCGGGCGCGCTCCGTCTGACCCTTTGCGGCCAGCAGCTCGGCGAGCTGCACGCGGGCGCGCGCGTGTGAGTGCTGGCTCACGACCTGTTCCCACACGGCGATGGCTCCGTCCGCGTCGCCGAGCGCAGCACGGGCCTCGGCCAACGCCATGAGCGAGTGGCCGTAGTCGTGCTTCGGGTTCTCGACGCAGACGTCTTCGAGATAATCCCGCGCCTCCCTGGCGCGGCCTTGCCGCAACAGGCACTGGCCGAGGTGGGAGCGGGTGTCGATGTCCCGGGGGTCACGCTCGAGTGCGCGGAGGTAGCTTTGCTCGGCCAGCTTGAACTTGCCGTGTTGGAAATGGATGTCGCCCAGCTCGGAATGATGGTGGGCCTTGTCGAGCAGCAGGATCTGTTTCTCCAGCTCGGCGATGCGGTCGCGATCGTGCTGGCCGGGCAGCTCAAAGCCGCGCGCCGGCAGCGACGGCGCAGCGCGATAGACCAAAAAGTAGTAGAGCACCGCGTTGAGCAGCGGGAACAGGATGATAAACGCCACCCACATCCACTCCTCGCGCCGGAAGGCGTCCACCAGCATCCACAGGTTGAAGGCGATGAACAGCCAGCCCAGCGGGTGCGTGAGGAACACCGTCAGGTCGGTGAACAGGAAGGCGAGCATGGCTGCGTGCTTCGTGTTACGGATTGTGTGCCTTGGTGCGATCGCGCTTGGCTGAATCAAGCGACTCGAAACGCGAACGGCGTCACCTTATGCCGCCACCCAGTGCTGTTGCTCCCACAGCGCGGCCGACTTCTCCTTCGCCTCCTTCTCCTTTTCCTTTTGCAGCTCCTTGTCCAGGTCGGGGCCGACTTTGAGGTTCTCGCGGATGGGCGCGCTTGGGTTTTGGAAGTCAATGCCCGCGAGCTGGGTGTAATGGCGGAAAACATCCGTGTTCTGGATGAAGCCGCGGAAACGCTCCGCGCCGGGACCGGTGGCGACCAGCGGCACGAAGTCCGAGCAATGCGCCGTCCCCGCCCAGCCAATGCCGAGATGATTCGCCATGAGTTGCCCAAGCTGCGCCACCGCGGTGTTCATCAGCGTAAACTGTGCCTTGCCCTTGCGCGCGAGGAAGGGTGCGAGCACGGCAGCTTTCTCCTCGGAAACCTGGTAGTCGGTCGCCTCCTTGAGCGCGGCGGCGATGACCTTCGTATCCTGCTGGATCGGCGGCGCAACCGCGCCCTTCGCCAGCGGCGGCGTGTCGGGACCCGGAACGTTCCAGCCCTTGAGGATTTCGCTGAACGACTTCTTCACGCGCTGGACGTTGGTGAAGAGTGCCGAGCTGAAGCCGTAGTTGCTGCCGATGCCGTTGAGTCCGGGGTTGCCGGTCGGGTGGTCGGTGGTGAGGACGAGCAGTGTGTCCGGGTGGCGTTTCTGAAAGTCGAGGCACTCGTCGAGCGCCTCGTCGAAGGCGATCTGGTCGTAGAGCGCCGCGACCGCGTCACACATGTGCGCGCCGTGATCCACGCGCCCGCCTTCCACCTGCATGATGAAATGGCTCTCGTGTTCCAGTTTCGCTAGCGCGCGGCGCGTCAGCTCGGCGAGGTGCGGGACGCTGGCCTTGAGCTTCGCGTCGTGGGTCCAGTCCACGGTGAAAGGCAGGTGGCTGTTGGCAAAGACGCCGAGCCACTTGCCGTCGGTCTTTGCGGCGGCGAATTCCGGCGCGGTCTTGAAGACTTGGTAGCCGGCTTTCTGATAATCCGGCAGGAGGTCGCGCTTGTCCTTGCGTTTGGCAGGGTCAAAGAATTTCTGTCCGCCGCCGAGCAGCACTTCGATGCCGCGCTCTAAATATTGCCCGGCGATACCCTCCGCCGCCTCGCGCTTGAGGCCGCTGGCCGCAAAGCCGGCAGGTGTCGCGTGCGTTATTTCCGTGGTTGTGACGAGGGCGCGCTTCCAACCCTGCTGGCCAAAGAGGGTATAAAGTGGCGTGAGAATCGTGCCGTTGGGCAGGATGTTGACCGTGCCGTTAACGATGCGCGAGCCGCTGCCCCAGGCACACGCAGACGCTGAAGAGTCGGTCACCAAGGAGTTCAGCGAACGCACGTCCATGAACGCCCCGATGACGCCGGGCTGCTGATAAAGGTTCATCCAAGAAAGGCCACGACCGCGCACGGCGCGCGAGAGATGGTCGGCCATCGAGAGCGTGGCCAACGCCATCCCGTCGGCGACGAGATGGATAATGTGGCGGGGCCGCTGGCCGGGACGGGCGTTGCCGGGCTCGGCAGCCCGGACGACGGAAGGGGCGGCCGTGGCTGCAGCGGCGAGCAAGCTTGTGCGCGTAAAGAAACGACGGCGATTAAATGACATGACGGAAAACTAGGAGTGGCCCGCCGGTTTGCCAATGCCGAAGGCAGGCTGTGCTAGCCGGTCACCAACAACCACGGCTGGCGATGGATTTTCCTCACCTGTGGCGAAGCAGGCTGTTTGACAGTCGACCTGCGCGGTCATTAAAATCTCGCACCCTCAGGCCCGCGCTCAGTTATGAAATACTCCTACGAAGAACTGGCCAAGATGATCGACCACTCGCTTCTGCATCCCACGATGACGGATCAAGAGCTGGAGGCCGGCTGTGCGCTGGCCGCGAAGTATCAGGTCGCCTCCGTTTGCATCAAACCCTACTACGTCAAGCGCGCGGCGGAATTGCTCAAGGGCACCGGCGTGCGCGTTGGCGCGGTCATTGGCTTCCCACATGGTAACTCAGCCACCGAATCCAAACGCTACGAGACCTGGCTGGCCTGCCAAGACGGAGCAACGGAAATTGACATGGTCATCAACGTCGGCAAAGCGCTCACCGGCGATTGGGATTACGTGGCCAACGACATTCGCGCCGTGGCCGACGAGGCTCACCGCGCCGGCGCGAAGGTGAAGGTCATTTTCGAGAACGATTACCTCACCAAGGGCGGCGCGGGCCTAGACAGCGATGCGTTCAAGAAACTCCTTTGCCAAATTGCCGAGCACGCCGGCGCGGACTGGGTCAAGACCAGCTCAGGCTACGGCTTCGTGAAGCAGCCCGATGGCAGCTACAACTACAAGGGCGCAACCGAGCACGACCTCGCCCTCATGCGTGCGAGTGTCTCGGCCAAGGTGCAGGTCAAAGCCGCCGGCGGCGTGCGCGACCTCGACGGCCTCATCAAGGTCCGCGACCTCGGTGGCTCCCGCTGTGGCGCGACCGCCACCGCCGCGATGCTGGACGATTACCGGCGGCGCGAGGCGGCGGAAAAAGTCGGCCAGACGGTGACGGGCCAGGCCGCTGCGATTGGCGCGGGCGGTTACTAAACCATAGCCAGCCGCCGTCGCATCACCTCCGCGGCTGGAAGTTCCGCCCGGGAGATGGATTGAAACCTTGACCCAGGCCTTGTTTCGCGGCGCACTCGCTCCAGCGCATCCGCTTTTGCAAACATGAACAAACTTCTCCCCCTCTTGCTCATCGCGCTCTGCCCGCCCCTTTTTGCTAAGCCGCCAAACGTCATCTTGATGATGGGCGACGACCACGGGTGGGAGGAGACCGGTTACCATGGTCATCCGCACGTCAAGACGCCGGTGCTGGACGAGATGGCACGTACCGGACTGCGGCTCGACCGCTTCTACGCGGCGCATCCCAGCTGCTCGCCCACGCGCGCGAGCTTCCTCACTGGCCGGCATCCGAACCGCATGGGCACGTTCGCGCCCGGCTGGTCGTTCCGCCCGGAGGAGATCACTCTCGCGCACGTGCTCGCCAAGGCGGGCTACCGCTGCGGCCACTTCGGCAAATGGCACGTCGGCGCGGTGAAGAAGGAATCGCCCGTGAGCCCCGGCGCGATGGGCTTCCACGAGTGGCTTTCGCACGACAATTTCTTCGAGCTAAACCCGTCCTTGTCCCGCAACGGCGGCCCGCCGGAAGTCATCAAGGGCGAAAGCTCGGAGATCCTCATCACGGAAACCATCCGCTTCATCGGTCGCGCCCAGGGCGCAGGCCAGCCCTTCCTCGCCATCGTGTGGTTCGGCTCGCCGCACGAGCCTTACAGCGGCCTGCCCGCTGACCTCGCGCTGTACGACGATCTGCCAGCGAAATACACCAAGCCCGTCAAGCTTACCTCAAACGAAACCGGCGGCCAGGTCACACGCCCGCAGGGTGAGGTCCTGCGCGAGCGTTACGCCGAGATCACCGCGATGGACCGCGCCATTGGCACGCTGCGCAAACACCTTGCCACGCAAGGTCTGCGCGAGAACACGCTCGTCTTTTATTGTGGCGACAACGGCACATCTGGTGACGCGGCGCTCGGCTTTCCGCATCGCGGCCACAAGGGGCAAGTGTATGAGGGCGGCACGCTCGTGCCGGGACTGATCGAGTGGCCCGCCCGCATTACCAAACCGCGCACAACGTCGTACCGCGCCAGCACGAGCGACCTGCTGCCTACGGTGGCCGCGCTCGCCGGCCAGCCTTTGCCCGCGCGCCCGCTAGACGGAGTGGACCTTACGCCTGTGCTGGACGACAAGGCCACCACGCGCGCCACTGCGCTGCATTTCTGGGAATTCGACACGCGGCGCTTCGCCGGGACGAAGCCGCAACCCTACCTTGACCCCGAGTTGCAGAAAGGCACCACGCCGCTCGTGAAGCTTCAGGGCAACAAGGCCACCCGCGACTTTAATAACTTGCGACACCCAGCCATTGCCGACGCTGACTACCTCGGACCGCGCACCATCATCGAGGGCCGTTACAAGCTCGTCATTCACGATCGGCCGGGCGGCGTCCTCAAACGCGAACTGTTCGACCTGGACGCGGATCCAGCGGAGAAGACCGACCTCGCCGCGCAGCAGCCCGCCGTCGCGGAGAAGCTCGCGACCGGCCTGCGCGGATGGCAGGACTCCGTGCTGAGGAGCCTCACCGGGGCGGATTACCGCAGGTGAATTACTTGACCCCTGAGGCTGGGCTTTCGTGCTCTGAGGTATGCGGCTACCGGCGCCACTGTCAAACCGCACATCCACTTCACAATGGCCGATGATAGGGCTTGGGACACACCGGAATCCTACGCTGACCTGACCAAGGAAGCTCAAGATCGGCTCGAAATGGTGCGGGCGGAGCGATTGCGCTTGGTGGATTTGCATTGCCAGCACCAATCAGGCTGGCAGTTTTTCGCCCATGAAATTGATCCCCCTTGCCCTGACGCTCCTGCTGCCGTTCATCACACTCAACGCCCAAGACAAAGAGAAGAAGCCGGACGTTGTCCCCGCCAAGGAGGCGAAGTCGAAAGTCGGGGAAACCATCACGGTTGAGGCGAAGGTGGCCGAGGTGAACAAGACCGAGAAAATCGTCCGCCTTAACCTGG
This sequence comes from Verrucomicrobiota bacterium, assembly GCA_016871445.1. Classification (GTDB taxonomy): domain Bacteria; phylum Verrucomicrobiota; class Verrucomicrobiia; order Limisphaerales; family SXTU01; genus SXTU01. The sequence continues at coordinate 16,827 of VHDH01000005.1, forward strand.
AGGCGCGTTTTCCGAAGCAGGAGCTGACGCTGGTGATCTTCCCGGCGAATTTCAGCCAGTTCGGAGAGGTGGAGAAGTTGGCAGGCAAGACCGTGCGGGTCACCGGTAAAGTCACCGAATACCAGAAGCGACCGCAGATCGTGCTGGATTCCAAGGAGCAGTTGAAAGTGCAGGAGGCAAAAGAGGAGAAGAAGTAACGGATAGCAGCCGAGCCTTAGGGTGGGAGCAGCTTGGACATGAGGGGTCTCGGTTTGCCTGATGAGAAACTTCTGATTCGTCCCGCGAGCCAAAATACTTTTGAAGTTCCCGCACTGCGTCCGGCAAAAACCTTGGTCTGGACTAAGTTCCAACTCCTTGCCACGGCAACGGGACTAATTGCGGCGGCGGCTGCCGGGAGGGGGTTGCGCTGGCTTTGGATTGGGAGGCTTGAAATCCAGACGAGTTACCAAATTTGAACTGATGGTCACGGCCCCGATTACTGCCGCTGTTCCGCTGAGGCCATTCGTATCGCATTGGATTGCACTCAGGGTGATTTGGTCGCCGTTGGGCAGGGATACTCGCACCAGGCCTTTCGCGGGTGCGGATGTCTCCACCGGCGGTGTTTGGAAGACGATTCGCGCCACCCGCCCAAGCGCGAGGTCGGTCTCGCGACCATCATGGGCGAGGTGCAGCTTTTCGGTGCTGGATTGCGTCAGGCGGCCGTTGAGGCGTGTCATGTCGTGAAGCCAGACGCTGTCGGTGCCCGGGGGGGCTGAATTGGTGAGGGTTTGCGGGGTGGCGCGCCATTCACTGAGCACGATGTTCCGCACTTGCGAAGAGGGGTCGTGGCGTTGAAATTCGATAAGGTCGCCGGCCGGAAAGGCGTTCGGGGAGGTTCCCTTGAGGATCAATTCCCCATCGGCCAGCAAGCACATCTCCTTCTTTGGGCGGTCGATTAGCCAAGTATAGACAACGGCCTGCGGCGGACGCGGTGGGCGGGGGGTGCCGTCGAGACCGTAGTGTGCCAGTATTTCGTTGGGCTCCTTTTGCATGAGTTTCATCAAGTCCTTCCCCATACCGGTGGGCGGGAAGAACCAACACCGGGAAAACAGAATGCAGCCATTAACAAGTCCGGGCTGGGTCTGGAGAGTAGGTGCCTTGATTGCCTTGACCGTTGGATCATTTTGTCCGTAAGCAAGAACGCTTAGCGATGCGGGTCGCTTCTCGTCTTGAATCCATTCAAATTGAAGCGCAAGCCGTTCCGGGAGTGTTCCCTTCCAAGTCATGGTGCCCGGGGGACGCTTAAACCTAGCGGTGGCACTCTTGTCGGCGATGAGTTCGGCGTTGACCTTCCAGTTGGCACTTTCGCCGGTATCGAGGACGCCGGTTGGGATCGCTCCGGGTCGCAGGCTCGCGGCGGTGGTGCGGGGGAAGTCGAAGGTGCCCAGGCCAGCGGGCTGAAAGCGCACGAATTCCGGGCCGAGTTCCAGAAACTTGCCATGCAAGCGGTCGCCGTTTTTCAGACTAAGAAATGCCCGTTCTGAATCTTCGCGCCGGACTGCCGGTGCCAGGATTGCAAGCGCAGCTTGGTCCAAACGCAGCGCGAGCGGCTCCTCCGCGGCCGGGTGTTGCCACATTACTATGCCATCACGGATGCTGATGAGACTTCCCCGTAATCGCTGGCCTTGCACAAGCTCCAAAGTGCCAGGCTTGAGGGTCGAATAAGACGGAGCCCGAGTCTTAAGAGAAAATGGCTTTTCCACGCCCCAGCGAATCCATCTCAAGTCCTCACGCGGGATCATCAGTTGGCTGCCCCAGGCACAGTCGAAGCTCAAATGGGTTGCAGTGAATTCGCTGAGGGTTCCGGTCAGGTTGCCCCCGCCGGACAAACCGACCGCCGTGGCGCCTTCCTTTAGGTGTGCCTCATCCAAAGCAGGCGCAGCCAGCCTGATGTTGGCGAGACGTTCAACCGGCACGTTCAAACGCCCGAGCTGGGCTACCATGAAGACGGCTGCTTCGGGGGTGATGGACTCCAAGGTGCCATTGATAAGATCGCCATTGGCAAGCTGCGTCGACTCGCGGACCTCACTGGGGTTCTCCTCCCACGGCTTTACGACGATGAAGTCGGGTAACTCATCACTGCGAATCGATATGCCGCGGGTGGCACTCGCGGGCAACGAGCCAAGCTTGGCCCTCTGTTTCACGGTTCCATCCACGATGATTTGCGCCTCCCCCGTCCTCCGGTCAAAGCAGACACAAATTTTGACCGCCGGCCCGGAGCCTTCCATTTTCACCGTGGAGCCGCCCACGTTTTGCGAACCCACGGACACATATTGGCGGTTGAGGCTAATGTAATATCCATTCTCGGAACCATTGAAGGAATGGGGATTCTTTGGCTCGGTGAAGATCCGGAGGTAAACCCCAGATGGCCCCGTCTGGGGAGCCATGGACAGGGAAAGTTCCACGGCCACGCGGTCCGGCAGGAGTATGTCCCGATAGGCCGCCGCCGTTGCTTCTTTCCCTTCTGCCGGATAGGAGAGGCGATCCCAATCCGCCAGCCATTGCCGCCCCGCGAAGCCGCTGCGCGGAACCCCGCGGTGGATCGACCCCACCTGATCCCTGCGGAATTCCAACTTGCCTAGCGTCGGGTTCGTGAGGGTGAACCGCTTGGCATCGAGCGTGAGTGAATCGGCGGTCAACACGTCCCCCGTCGTTAATCGCACGGTCCAGCGTGCTTCCGGCGTAGGATGATTTCCTCGCGACGCGAACCGCACGACGCCCTGGGGCGGACGCCGGAAAGAATTGGGACTTTCGGCGGCGGGCAGTTCCCAGCGCACCGAGTTGTCCATCCAGGCCAGAAATCGTCCGTCAATAGGTTCCTCCCCGGGCAGCAACAGCGAATCAACGGAGCGTGGGGCCGGAGGCTGACGAACCCAATGGATCTCGATGCTAGATGCGACACAGTTCGGTTCTTTTCCGGTATAGAAAATGGTCACAGCGGCACCAACGGGAACATCCGCGAGTTTCATTTCCTCACCGCTAGTGAATTCTGTTTTCTTGGTGACCTTGAACTGGATTCGCTTATCACTTTGGGCGACGCCGAGCGTTGGACTCAGCGCGGTCTCGAGGGTCAGGATCCCAGCAGTAGCATCTATTTTTACCACCTCTCCGGAAATGGTGCTCGGGGGGGCAGGCTCATCGCGCTTCTGGGCCGCGAGGTTGAGCGCGGCCAGCGCCATCACCAAGACCACCTTTAAAGTGAAGAAAAACTTCCGCATGTCCCGCACAGGATTGCACGCGAATTTCAAACAGCACAATCTTTTGTGGAATTCAGTACGGATGGGAGACACGGCGGGGGACACAGACGTAAGCTGATACCGAAGCAACGGGGCAATGACCCTCACTCAACCACGCAATATTTCGCCCACCAATCGCGCGCTCTGGCCGTCCACGAGGGACATCTCGGTGCCATTGCGCTTGAAGGTGAGTTTTTGGTAATCGAGGCCGAAGAGGTGCAGGAGCGTCGCGTGGTAGTCGAAGTGGTGGACGATGTCCTTCACCGCGTGGTGGCCGAACTCGTCGGTCTCGCCGTAGGTGAAGCCATTCTTAAACCCACCGCCGGCGACCCACATTGAGAAGCCGTAGGTGTTGTGGTCGCGGCCTACTTTCGTGGGGCCGGTGTCGTTCTGGATGACCGGGAGCCGGCCCATTTCGCCGCCCCAGTGGACGACCGTTGAGTCGAGCAGGCCGCGCGCTTTCAGATCGGTGATGAGGCCGGCGGAGCCTTTGTCGATGTATTTGCACGCAGCGGGCAGGCCGGTGCGGATGCTGCCGTGGTGGTCCCAAGTTTGGTTGCCGGTGTAGAGCTGCACGAAGCGCACGCCGCGTTCGACGAGCCGACGGGCAATGAGGCAGCGCGTGCCGAACTCCGCCGTGACCGGCTCGTCAATGCCGTAAAGCCGCTTCGTCGCCGCGCTCTCGCCGGTGATGTCCATCGCTTCCTTTGCGGCGGTCTGCATCTTGGCGGCCAGCTCGTAGCTGGCGATGCGCGCCTCCAAATCCGTCTCGCCTGGATGCTCGCGGAGATGGTCGCGGTTCAGCTTCTCGAGGAACGAAAGGTAATTCTCCTGCGCCGTGCCGCGCAGGTGCGGCGGCGGGTCGAGGTTCGGGATGCGGGGCTCCTTCGAGCGGACGGCGGTGCCTTGGAAGAGCGAGGGTAGCCAGCCGTTTTCCCAGTTCGCCACGCCCAGCACGGGCAGACCGCGCGGGTCAGTGAGCGCGACGAACGCCGGCAGGTTGCTCGTCTCGGAGCCGAGCGCGTAGGTGAGCCAACTCCCGAGCGTGGGCCGGCCGCCGAGCACGCGGCCATTTTGCAGCGCGTAGATGGACTGGCCGTGGTTGTTCACGCCCGTGTGCATCCCGCGCAGCAGGCAGACGTCGTCCACGATGCCCGCGAAGTGCGGCAGCAGCTCGCTCACGTCCATGCCGCACTGGCCGTGCTTTTGGAATTTCCACGGGCTGGCGAGGACCTTGGGGCTGGCCTGGGCGGCGTTGTCGTATTTGATTTCGCCGGGGAATTTCTGGCCGTCGTATTTGTCGAGCGCGGGCTTGGGGTCGAACAAATCCATGTGGCTCGGCCCGCCCTGCATGAACATGGAAATCATCGCCTTGGCCCGCGGCTGGAAGTGCGGGCGCTTGGGCAGGAGGTCGAAGGACTTTGGGTCGAGGTCCGGACGCGGGGCGTTGGCGAGGAGGTTGTCCTGCTTGAGCAGCCACGCGAGCGCGACGGAGCCGAGGCCGAAGCCGGACTGCGCGAAGAAGTGGCGGCGGGAGTTGCAGGCGGTGCTATTCATTGTCAGTGCTTGCGATCCGACTGACCAATCGAACAGCACCTTCAAGGTTTTGCCCGCGAAAGAATGCGTTTGCATCTGCCCGTTGACCGGAACATTTTCGGCCAAGCCCAAAAACCTATGAGTCAGCCTCACCGTAACAGCAAAGCACCTGTCGGTGGCTTTACCCTCATCGAACTGTTGGTGGTCATCGCCATCATTGCCATCTTGGCGGGCATGCTTCTCCCGGCGCTCGCAAAGGCAAAAGAAAAGAGCCGCGGCACCCTCTGCACCAGCAACATGAGGCAGGTAACGCTTGCCTTGAAGGTCTATGCGGACGACAACGACGGCGTCTTCATGCAGTTCGGGCGCAGCGGCACCAGTCCAAACAACCTGCTTGCGAACGCGACGGCGACATGGTGGCCGGACATCATGCGGAACATGAAATACATCCAGGACTTCAAGGCCTTCGAGTGCCCCAGCGTGACCTTTCACACCAACAAGCTCGCCATCGGGATGAATTATCCCGAGATCGGTGTCTGGCTCGACACGGCACCAAAAGTCCGCGAGAACATGGTCGCCAAGCCATCAGCAACGGTCACTCTTGCCGACGCTCAAGAGATCACCAACCCGATGGAACCCGATCCGGACAAGTGGATTCCGGCCACATCCACCCTCGGCCGTCCCTGGGTCTGCATCATCCAGCGGTGCCCAAGCGTCGCTGATTACAACACACTCCCCCAACGACCCGTCAACCGGCACAATCTCAAGTGCAACCTCGGCTTCGCGGACGGCCACGCTGAAATCGGCAAGTCGTCACAAATCGGATTTCAATTCCCGAGGGGGGACGCGCGGGCACAGTGGGACCGGGAATGACCACGGCACTGAAAGCTTCGCTCCTTGCGCTGGCAGTTATAGTGGTGGCCGGTGGCATCGCCTGCAGGAAGCGCCCGGCACCAGTTCCGGCACCGGCGCCCAGCGTTGATCTGGCCGCCGCCGCACAACCTGTCACCGTCGAGCGAATCAGCCAAGCCCTGCAAACCTACATGCAAGTCAGCTCGGATTTCCCCAAAGACCTCAAGGTGCTGGTGGACATGAAGCTCCTGCCCAACCTCCCGCCACCGCCGCCGGGCAAGCAATACGTCATTGACCGGAAGGCCGTTCGCGTCTCGCTGGCGGACCAGTAAGGGGGAGGACTACTCCACGTAGAGGAACCGGTTCGCCGTCAACAGAGCCTGGCAGAGGCTCGTGAGCGCGTGATCATTGGGGTTTGCGGGCGGGGCTTCTTTTCCCTTTGCCACCGGCGCGGCTTTCGGCGCGTTCGCGGTGAAGTGGGCGCGTTGCTTGCCAAGGAAGGCGAGGGCATCCGTCATCTCCGTGCTGCTCGGGCGGCGGCTGAAGGCCAGCTGCCAAGCGCGCGCGACCTTGGATTCGTCGGTCGAATCGCCGGCTTCCTGCGTGACGCGTTCGGCGAAGAACTTGGCCTGCGCGAGCGTGAACTCACCGTTCATCAGCGCGAGCGATTGCGGGGCGACGGTGCTGGCGTTTCGCAACTCGCAGTTCGGCTCCATGCGCGGCGAATCGAAGGTCTCCATCAACGAGAGCGGCTTGCTACGGCGCATCTGCACGTAGAGCGTGCGACGGAACTCCTCACCATCCAGCGAAACGAACTTCCCGCTCGGGCGGCCGGCGGTGTCATCGGTGTTCACGCCCACGACGACTTGGCCGGTCTCGTCGGTCATGAGGGGCACGGGTGCGCCGCCGGCCTTCGGATTCAGTTTCCCGCTGACAGCGAAGAGCGCGTCGCGGAGTTGCTCGGCGTCGAGGCGACGGATGGGGAAGCGCCAGAGAAGTTTGTTGTCGGGATCGAGAGCGGAGGCCCGAGAGTGTTCAGTGTTCAGCAGGTCAGTGTTCAGTTTCTTGCCGGATGCCGAAGGGCCGCCTTTGCCCGACTGAACACTGGACACTGAATACTGATTACTCGTCCCGGACGCTTGCTTGTAGGCGACGCTCGTCATCACGAGCTTGTGAAACTTCTTCAAACTCCACCCCTGCGCGACGAACTCGCTCGCCAGCCAGTCGAGCAACTCCGGGTGCGTGGGCCGCTCGCCCAGCGTGCCGAAGTCCGCCGGCGACGCCACGATGCCGCGCCCGAAGTGGTGCATCCAAACGCGGTTCACCAGCACGCGCGACGTGAGCGGGTGCGAGCCGTCCGTGAGCGTGCGCGCGTAGGCGAGGCGCCGTCCACTCGTGGGCAGCGCGGTATCCTTCTCCGGCAAATCCACCGGGCGCAGCGCGGCGAGGATGCTTAAGTCACCGGGCTTGAGCTGCTGCTTGGGCTGGTCGGGGTCGCCGCGATGGAAGAGGAACGTCGGAGCCGGGTCCGCCTTCGCGCCGCTGGCGACGACCTCGTTGAAGACGGGGATGAACTCTTCCGCGGGCTTCTTCTCGCGAATCTTGGCGGCCTCATCGGCCTTCTTCTTCAATTCGTCGGCCATTTTCTGCTCGTAGAGATAGAGGGAGCCGGGGCTGAGTTGCATCACGGTCGGATGCTCTTTCAGCAGCTTGGTCTGTGCGGGATTGCGTTTGGCGACGACAGTCTTGTAAGCCTCGCGCAGCGGCGCGCGTAGTTCCTCGGGCCGCTTGAGCAATTCCTTTTCCAGCACCTCGTTGATGAACTCGTCCTGCTGCTTGAGCCGCGCGTCCTCAATGACCTTCGCCTCTTTCTCTACCTCGGTGGCCTTCGCGCGGGCTTCGTCTGACATCAGCGAGACTAGCCGTGCGTTCGGCGTGCGCCAGGTGCGGAGGTCGAAGCCCGGCTCGAAGACCGCGCGCAGCCGGTAGTAATCCGCCTGCGGAATCGGGTCGTGCTTGTGGTTGTGGCACTGTGCGCAGCCGACGGTCACGCCGAGCAGCGAGCTGGAAACGACTTTGATGGTGTCCGCGACGACGGCGTTGCGTGCGACCTTCTGCTCCACGCCGGAATTTGCCGTGCCATCGGGGGCCATGCGGAGGAAACCGGTGGCGGTGAGTTTGTCCACGTCGGCGGGCGCGAGGTTCTTGAACGGCGGCTTCACCAACTCATCGCCCGCGAGTTGCTCGACAATGAACTCGTTGAACGGCTTGTCCGCGTTGATCGAGCGGATGACGTAGTCGCGGTATTTCCAAGCCCATTTGCGCTCAGGGTCGGCGTCGGTGTAGCCATCGGAGTCCGCGTAGCCCGCGATGTCCAGCCAGTGACGGCCCCAGCGCTCGCCGTAGTGCGGCGAAGCGAGCAGGCGATCGAGCAGCTTCTCGTAGGCGTCCGGTGAAGTGTCCTTCTCAAACGCCTCGACCTCCGCCGGCGAGGGGGGCAAGCCCAGCAAATCGAAGCTTGCGCGGCGGATGAGCGTGGCGCGGTCTGCGGACGGGGAGAAGGCGAGCTTGGCAGCGGCGAGCTTTTGGCCGATGAACGCGTCCACTGCATGCGGGGCAGCTGAAGACTGAACACTTGGAACTGGCGGCCGCTTCACCGGCTGAAATGCCCAGTGCGCCCGCTCCTCCGGCGTGAAGTCATCCGCTGCGCCGGGCTTCGCCGGCTCCACGCGCGCGACCTTCGCGCCGCCGAGAATCCATTGGCGCAGCAACTCAATCTTGTCCGCTGGCAGCTTCTTGTTCTCGCCCTTCGGCATCTCGCCATCGCGGACCATCGTGAAGAGACGACTCTTCTCCGGGTTGCCTGGCACGATGGCTGGGCCGTGCTCGCCGCCCTTGGCGATGAGATGCCGCAGCCGCACATCAAGACCGCCCTTCACCTGCTCCTCTTCGCCGTGGCAGTGAAGGCAGTTCGCCTTGAGAATCGGCCGAATGTCCTTCTCGAAGGTCAGCGGACCGGCCGCAGCGGGCTTCGGCGCGGGAGCCGCGACGAGGGCGCCCGCCACCAAACCGACGCCGCCGCAAAGCCCATTGCGGATGCCTCGAAAACGGGACTTCAAAACGCTGAACACGCTTTAGTTGACCGCCGGTTTAAGCGGCCAATTCACCGGACCGCTTGACACTTATTCGGTGGGCGACAACCTCCCCGCATGCGCTTCAACCGCCGCAAAGTCCTGCTCGCCGCCGGAGGGGTTGCTTTCGGATGCTGGTGACCGCACGCGGCAGGGTGGCCGATGTATTGTAAATCTAAAGAAGCATGCTGAAACGGGCGGCGACACGTCGCAATTCAAGCGTGTCGAAACCCCGGTGGCCAACCGGCGCGGGCGCGACGCGCCAAATTCCGGGCTTCGCCAGCCGGCCCTGCTTTGGCACGCTGCGCTCATGGGCATCTCGCCAAGGCAGTTCGAACAGTTGCAAAGCCGCGTGCGCGGGGCGAGGCGCCGCGCATCGACTGCTGATATGAGGGTTTCCTCGGCGGCTTCCAACCGCGGGCATGAAATCATCCTTGGCGTGGATCCGTCGCTGCGCGGGACGGGCTTTGGCGTCATCCGCGCCATCAAGCCGCAGCCGGTCGCGCTCGCGCTGGGGACGATTACCTGCCCGGCCAGCTGGGCGCGCTCGCGGTGCCTCGCGAAGATTCACCAGACGCTGGCTGAAGTGATCCAGGAGCACCAGCCGACGCTGTGCGTGGTGGAGGGGCTCTTCTTCGCCCAAAACCTCCAGACGGCACTCATCATGGGCGAGGCGCGCGGTGCGGCGCTCGTGGCCGCGGCGACGGCGGGCCTGGAAATCACCGAGATAGCGCCGCGCAAGGTGAAGCAGGCCATCGTCGGCTACGGCGCAGCTCAGAAGCTGGCGGTAGCCAAGATGGTGCAGCGCAGGTTGAACCTCGCCGCGTTGCCCGATCCCGATGCGGCCGATGCACTCGCGCTCGCGCTGGCACACTGCCAAGGTGTCGGTCGTTTTTCGCTGGCGTCACCTAAACGCATCTAACATCCCACGGGCGAAGCGGGACGGGGTACTCGGTATTTTGCCATTGCACGCGTGAGGGGCGAACTGGCCGCTGGCAGCCAGGGCTATCCCAGCGTCCAGCCCTGGCGATAGGCGCGCTGGATGAAAGGCTGCGCTTCAGGCGCGTTCTTTGCACGCATGGTCGCGGCGTCCCACTCGAGCTTCTTGCCCGCCCGGAAGGCTACGTTGCCGAGGTGATTTGCCTCGGTGAGCCAGCCAGAATACTCGAAGTTCGCGCTTGGCTGTGTGCCGTTACGGATGGCACTTAACCAGTCGTCGTAATGGCTCTTCACGCGCGGGATGGTCGGCGCGGGGCGCTTAAAGTCAGCAAAGTCCTGCTCTGGCAGCAGCACGTGTTTGCTGTAGTCCGAGAGTAACATGCCTTTGTCGCCCACGAAGAGATGGCCGTTGCCCCATTGCGGAATCTTGTTCTCCGTCCAGAGCTTGGGTTTGTCCTCCCCTTGATACCACGTGAGCTTGACCGGCGGCATCCCCGCGCGCGCGGCGTATTCATAGGTGCAGTGCATCGAGGCCGGCGCGATCTCGCGGTGCACAGGTGGGCCAAAGGCCTCGATGGTCAGCGGGGCCTTCAGCTTGAGCGCCCAAAATGGCAGGTCGTTCCAGTGCGAACCCAAGTCGCTCATCGTGCCGTTGCCGAAGTCCCACCAGCGATACCACTTCGGCCCGGGGAAATAGACCTCGTTGAAGGGCCGCTCCGGTGCGGGGCCAAGCCACAGATCCCAGTCCAACCCAGCGGGAATGGGTGACGCCTCCTTCGGGCGGTCGGTGACGTTGACGATGTCTCTGTTGCGCGCCGCCGCTTCCGCACTTTGCAAACCCCACGCACGCGACACCCACACATGTGCTTCCCGCACGCCGCCGATGGCTCCGCTCTGAATCAGCTCGACCACGCGCCGATAATTCTCAGTGGCGTGGATTTGAATCCCCATCTGCGTGGCAAGCTTCGGGCGCGCGGCCGCGGCCTCGCGGACTTTACGGGCTTCGTAAATGTTATAGGTCAGCGGCTTCTCACAATAAACGTGCTTCCCGGCCTGCAGCGCCATCATCGTGGCGAAGGCGTGCGTGTGCTCGCAGGTGCTCACGACCACGGCATCGTAATCCTTCGCGTGGTCGAAGAGCTTGCGGAAGTCGGTGAAGGTCGCGGCCTGCGGATGCTTCGCTTTGGCGGAGTCGAGGTTGCGCTGGTTCACATCGCACAGCGCGGCGATGTATTCCGTCTGCGCCACGCCGCCCATGTTCGCGCCGCCACGGCCGCCCGAGCCAACGATGGCAACGGCGAGTTTGTCGTTCGGGTTGCAGGCGCGTGTGATGGCCGGAAAGCCGAGCGCAGCAGCAGCGAGCGCGGTCTGCGTAAAACGACGCCGGGACTGCGGGGTGACGAGATTGGATTTCATGGGCGCCATGTCAGACGAAGCCCAGAGTAAGATCTATCAAGCCGCTCTCCGCATGAGCGGGCGCCATGCCCGCGCTACTTCGCCATGACAATTTCGAGCGTCTCCTCGCGCTTGTGCGGCGCGTCCTCCTCGGCTTCCACGTCGGGCACAGCGGCGGGCGGAACCAGCGGCTGACCGACATGCGCACGCTCGGCAGCCGGTTCGTCCTGTTTGTGGAACTTCACACTGACGATCTTACTCACGCCGTGCTCTTGCATCGTCACGCCGTAGAGGACGTCAGCGATGCCGATGGTGCGCTTGTTGTGAGTGATGATGACAAACTGCGAGTGCTCGAGGAAGCGCTGCAACACGCGGATGAAGCGGTTGATATTTGACTCATCGAGCGGCGCGTCTAGCTCATCAAGCACGCAGAACGGCGAGGGCTTTACTTGGTAGATCGAGAAGAGCAGGGCAACGGCCGTCATAGTCTGCTCGCCACCGGAGAGCAGGCTGATGCTCTGGAGCTGTTTGCCGGGCGGCTTGGCAACGATGTCGACGCCGGATTCAAGCAGGTCGTTCTCGTCCACAAGCACGAGGTCGGCTTTGCCACCGCCGAAGATCTCCACGAACATCGCGCGGAAGTTCTCCCGGATCTTGGCAAAGGTTTCAGCGAACATTGTCTGCGTCTGCGTGTTGATTTTATTGATGACTTCAAGGAGTTGCGCCTTTGCTTGCACCAAGTCCTCGTGCTGCTTGCTAAGGAAGGCGTGACGCGTCTCGGCTTCCTCGTATTCCTCGATCGAGGCGTGATTCACAGGGCCCATGTCATCGAGCTTCTTTTGCAAGACAGCGACCTGCTCGGCGACTTTCTCCCAGTCCGTCGCCATGCCGCGGTTCGCCATCTCCTCAGGGGAAATTGTTTCTATCATGGGCGCACCCTCGGCAGCGTAGGTGATGGTGATGCACTCGCTCCGAATGTCGTCGAGGTTGAGGGCATACTTCTCCTGGATGCGCTGGCGGAGATTCTGCACCTGCATCGTCTTTTGCGTCAGCTCGATGTCAATCGCGCTCCGGCGGCCCTGCAGTTCGCCAAGCTGCCGCCGTTGCTCGCGCAAGCCTTCCTCACGGAGCTGGATGTCGCCCTCCTGTGCGGTCTTCTGCACGCCCAGCTCGGTCACACGCAGGCTCACCTGTGTGCGTTCGTGCTGGAGGCGCTCAATCTGGCGGCGCGAGTCGGCGATTTCGCCTTCAGCCTGCGTTTTACGCGTGGCGAATGCGCCAATTTCGCTGTGGCGCGTCGCGATCAACTGCTCTAGCTCGCGGATGCGACCTTCGAGTGGAGTCTTCTGCCCGGCGAAACTGCGGACGAGCTGTTCTTCCGTGGCCGTGGCAACCTTTGTGTCATTTGACGCCGCCAACGCGGTGTCGCGCTGGTGGCGGAGCGAGTCAATGGCCGCGCCCAGTTCTGCAACGCGCGCGGTAACAGTTTTCTCGCCAACTTCGAGGTCGGCCCCTTTCGTCGCCAGTACATCGTGCTTGGCCTTGCCTTCCTGCTCTTGCGCAGCCAGCGACTGGATTTCGTAAACCACCGTGTCAATCCGGTTTTGCAAGTTTTGCAGCGAAGAATGGAGTGCCTTGAACTCACCCTCGCGCGAGGCGATGGCAACCTCCTGCGCGCGCAGGTCGGATTGCGCTTGGTGCAGGGTCGCCTGCAAAGCTGTCTGCTCGCTTTGCAGCGTGCCTTTTTTACGGCTGATCTCGTCAGCTTGTGCCTGCGCTTGCTCGACTTCGGTCTTGAGGCCGGTGATCTGGTTTTTGCGGCCGAGAATAGAGGATGGCGCCTTGCCGTTGTCTGTGCCATTCAGCGAACCACCAGTGAAAATGCCCTGCCGGTTGAGTAAATCGCCGGTGAGGGTGGCGAAATTGTAAGCGCCGTTCGTTTGCTGCCACGCGGCGGTGGCGGCGGCAAGGTCGGCCACAATGCGCGTGTTGCCCAGCAAACCGTTGATGAGGTAGGCGACCGACGGCTCCGCCTCAATGACCTTGAGCGCGAACTCACCCGGGGCATCGGCTGGACCCACGGCCGGCGCGAACATCGGGTTTTTTAGGCCGAGGCAACCGATGTTGGCGCGGCCCTTTTTGTTTGCCGTGAGGTCGGCAAAAATCTCTCGTGCAGCCTCAGGCTGTTCGGTGAGCACGAGCTGCAGGTGGTGACCAAGCGCGCTTTCAATCGCCACCACATACTGGTCCGGCACGCGGATCCGGTCAGCGAGGGTGCCTAATGCGAGCTTGGACTGCTTGAGCGCAGCTTGCGCGCCAGCGCTAAAGCCCTCGTGGCTGCCCTGCAGCTGTTCAAGCACGTTGAGGCGTGACTTGGCGCCGGCTTGGGCGCGCAACACACCGTCGAGCGACTGACTTACCTCATTAATTTCCCCTTGGATGTCGCGGAGGCGCTGCTGGCGTTCCTCGACTGTGCCGCGCTGGGCAACGACGTTTAGCTTCTCACTCTCTACGTTGGCCGCAAACTCTGCGAGGCGCGCATCGAGTCGCCCGCGTTCCTCCTCGAGTTGGATTTTCTCTGAAGAAAGCTTTTCTAGCCGGACGAGGTTGCCCTGTTTTTGCAACTCCAGCGCGTTGATCTCGTTGCGCACGCGGCTGAGTTGCTGGGAAGAGTTAAAGGCTTCGGTCTGCGCGCGGCGGAGCTCTTCCTGCCGGGCGAGCAGCTCGCGCTCAGCTGTCTGCACGGCTTGCTGCTTGGCGCTGAGTTCGATGCGGAGGGCTTCAAGTTTCCGCTGAGAATCAGTCAACCGTTGCGTGACGCTGATGAGTTCCTGCCGCGCATAACCAATGCGTTCCTCGGACTCCGTGATGTCGCGGAAGGCCTTGGTGTTCTGCGCTTCCAACTCGCGAAGGCGCTCCTCGTTGAACTGAATGCGGCTTTCGTGCCGCTCGCTCTGGGCCTTGAGTTCGAGACCCTGCTGTTGTGCCCCGCTGATTTGCGCATCGAGCTCGGTAAGCTGATGGCGGAGCTGCTGTAACTCATCCTCGCTGCGCAAGACGCTTCGTGAAAGGTCCTCCATCTCGGCGCGGAGCCGCTCGCCCTCATGCGTGCGCGCAGAAATCTCAGCCTGCAAGGTGTCAAATTGGTGTCGCGCAAGCTGCGTGTCGAGGTGCTGCAACTCCACCGCCACCTGCTTGAAGCGACGGGCCTTGCCGGCTTGACGCTGGAGCGAGCCAATCTGGCGCTTGACCTCGCGGATAAGGTCGTCGATCCGCAAAAGATTTTGATCCGTGTGCTCCAGTTTGCGGAGAGCTTCCTTTTTCTGTGCCTTGAACTTGGTGATGCCCGCCGCCTCCTCGAACACCATGCGCCGATCCTCAGGCTTGCTCTGAATAATTTGCGTAATGTGGCCTTGAGCCATGATGGAGTAGCTCGTCCGCCCGACGCCCGTGCCCATGAAAAACTGCTGAATGTCCCGCAACCGGCAGGGCACCTTGTTGATGAAATACTCCGAGCCGCCATCGCGAAAAATGCGGCGGGTGATCGTGACCTCATTGAAGGTCATCTCGATGCCGGCAGCCTTGAGGTGCTCAGCGTCCACGTCGCCGATCGTCAACGAAACCTCGGCCATGCCAAGAGGCCGCCGACCGTCGGTGCCGTTGAAAATCACGTCCGCCATTTCACCGCCGCGCAGCGCGCGGGCCGATTGCTCACCCAACACCCAGCGAATAGCGTCGGCTACGTTGGACTTGCCGCACCCATTTGGTCCGACGATGGCCGTGATACCAGGCTGGAAGTTGAGGGAGGTCTTTTCTGCAAACGACTTAAAACCAAGAACGGTGAGGTTCTTTAGATACATGATTGGAAGTATTTGCCCAATAACCGGTGGGGTGTAAAGCCGAAAGCCACTATATATGGTGGTAAGTGATTGACACAGTGCATTAACGGGCAAATTAGCTCATTATTAAAGGTTGTGAACAGTCAGTGAATAACCTCATGACACTGGGGTTGGAAGGTAACGCGAGACCGCAGCACTCAACGTATTAGTCCCGAACCTGCTTGGCGCGGCTTCGTGACCGATGACAAACCGGCAGAACCGTTGTTGAATGAGGGCATGAACTCGTTGCGCCTGCTTGCCACCTTGGCCGCCGTCTGGCTCCTGACAAATGTAAATGCCTCTCATGGTGCATCGCAGTGGAATCTGCTGTTCGTCACGGCCGACGACATGAATGCAGATTCCTCCGGTTGGATGGGCTGCAAGCTGCCCACCACGCCGCATTTCGATGCCTTCGCCGCCACCGCGCATCAGTTTCGTCAGAACCACGTCACCGTGCCGATCTGCCAGCCGGGTCGCTCGGCCTTCATGACCGGCCTTGTGCCGCACCGCAACGGCGCGCTCGGCTTCCAGCCCATCACTCCTGGCACAATCACGCTCACCAGTGTCTTGAAAACGGCCGGCTATTTTACGGCGGTGATTGACAAACACCCGCACATGAAACCGGATGCGGAGTTCAACTGGGACCTGAAACTCAGTGGCTCTGGCAAAAACCCTAAGCTCTTCGGCGAGCACGTCGCGCAGTCCATCAAGGCCGCCGCCGAGGTGGGCAAGCCGTTCTTCCTCAACGCCAACATCACCGACCCGCACCGGCCCTTCGCCAACAGCGAGCAAGGCACCGCGCAGAAGGCAAACCCGAAGAAGGCCGCCAAACGCGACGCCGACGCTGAGGTCAAGGCGTTCACGCCCGAGGAAGTAACCGTGCCAAGCTTCCTCGAAGACCTGCCCGAGGTGCGCCGCGAAATCGCCCAGTATTACACGAGCGTGCGGCGTTTCGATGCGAGCTTTGGTGAGCTGATGAAGGCCTTGCGCGCCAGCGGGCGAGAGGCAGACACGGTTATCGTTTTCCTGTCGGACCACGGCATGTCGTTCCCGTTCTCAAAGGCCACAGTGTATCGCAACGGCACATGGTCGCCGGCGCTGCTGCGCTGGCCGGGCATGGGCGCGGCGCAGCAGCGGACCGAGTTCACCAGCAGCGTAGATATAGTCCCAACGCTGCTAGAGGTACTGAAGCAGCCGCCGCTCGCGGGCTTGGACGGACGCTCGTGGCTGCCGCTCTTGCGCGGCGAGCAGCAGCCCGGCCGCGACTTTGTTATCACCCACGTCAACACCGTGAGCAGCGGCAAGGCGTTTCCGCAGCGCTGCGTGCGGACAAAAGATTTCAGTTACCAGTTCCACGCGTGGCCCGATGGCACGCCGCACTTTCGCGTGGAAGCGATGAGTGGCCTAACCTTCGCCGCGCTGGCCAAGGCCGCCGAGTCAGACCCAAAAATCAAACCCCGGGTAAACCAGCTTCTCGTAGGTGAACGTGAGCAATTCTTCGACCTCCGCGCCGACCCGGACGAGCGCGTGAACCTGATGGCCGATGCGAAGCACACGGCGGAAATCGCCCGGCTCAAGCAACTCTTGCTCGCCCACATGGAGAAAACCAATGACCCCCAGTTGGAGAACTTCCGCAAAACGCTGAAACTGAGGTGACGGGTGCCGACGGTTTACAAGCGTCGATTGCGGAGAAAAGCCGTCAGCATTCCTCCGGGCTAGCTAGTTCGCTCGGGCCGGGCTGATGGCGAGTTGCCGGAACATGTTAAGCGCGCGGCGCGAGCTTCTTTTCAATCGGCACCTTGTCCAACACCGCGAACTTGGGCAGGCCGCCCTCGCTGGGCGGATGGGAATCGCCCTCGATAAGCGGAGCGGCGTACTCAATGAACTTCTCATTTGGCAGGAAACCGTCTGCCGCAATCCAGTCACTGGGCAGGAAATGCTCCACGTTGGCAATGTCATCCAAGGGTTGAAGATCGGTCGTCCACGTGTAAGGCCGGTTGCTGGTGCGGACAATTTTCACCATGAATCCGCTTTTGCCGCCAACAGCTGCGCGGACAGCGGTTTCGCCGCACGCCACAGCTTCGTTCACATCCGTCTTGCTGGCAAAATGGGCGGCTGCGCGCTGCGCGTAGCCAAGCTTCACCGTGCGGGTCTTGAGGTTTAGTTTGCCCTGCACAATCTCCATCAAACGGTCCGCCGCACCGCCTAACTCCGCGTGGCCGAAGGCATCCACGCGCGTCTTATCCACGCCGATTTCTTCGCCGGCTGCGTTCTTGAGACCCTCGCCCACGACGACAATACAATACTTCAGCGCAGCAACGGTTTCCTTCACCTTCGCGAGAAACTTTGCTTCCTCGAAAGGAATCTCTGGGAGCAAAATAAGATGCGGCGCGTCGGTAGGCTGACGTTTTGCTAGCACGGTACCCGCAGCGATCCACCCGCCGGCGCGGCCCATCACCTCGACGATACAGCACGAGCCATCGTCGGTGGCCATCGAGCTGACATCGAACGCGACTTCCATGACGGTCGTGGCGTTATATTTGATCACCGAGCCGTAGCCGTTGCAGTGGTCGGTATGGGGCAGATCGTTGTCAATTGTCTTGGGAATGCCAATGCAACGCATGTCCCAGCCGCGCCTTACGGCCTCGTGATGAATCTTGTTGGTGGTGTCCTGCGAGTCGTTTCCGCCCGCGTAAAAGAAGAAGCGAATGTTGTGCGCCTGAAAGACCTCGAAGAGGCGATCCATATCTTGCGCGGCTTTCTCAGGTTTCTTTTTAAAATTAATCTTGTAACGGCAGGTGCCCAGCCCGGCAGCAGGCGTGTACTTGAGGCCCTCGATGGCCCGTGCTTTCTCCTCGTTGAGGTCAATCAGCGTCTCATTAAGGATGCCGAGAATGCCGTTTAGCCCGCCATAAATCTCCTCGATGCACTCGTGCCGGCCCGCCTCTTGGATGACGCCCGCGACGCTGGCATTGATGACAGCGGTGGGGCCGCCAGACTGGGCGACGAGCACATTGCCAGTGAGTTGTTCAGCCATATGCAGTAGTTAGCAGGGACGTTGTTCAGCCTGGGAATTCTGGAAACGAAGGCCACCCGGCGCAAGCCGGTTCACCCTGCCAATCGTCCGAAAACGTGTCAAAGCTGGATTTATAAGTTCCCGCCGTTGGCGCCGATGATGCAAACGCAATACATTCAGCTGAGCGCTCGTGCATTAACCCTATGTCACAATCTTGCCCATTGCCCCGTCATTGCCTTCCGGGCGCGGCTCCGCTTTCCTTTCCCCCATGCAACTGATCCTCGATTATCTCGCTGCGCACGAGGCACGTTTTCTGCGCGAACTTTGTGACTACTTGCGCTTCCCCAGCGTTTCGGCACAGCCACAGCACAAGCCCGACCTCGAACGTTGCGCCAGTTGGATTGCCAACCACGCCCGCAGCCTCGGCCTCGAAGTAGAAGTCTGCCCCACCAACGGAAATCCCATCGTTCTCGCCCGCACGCCGCGACGGCCGAGCACGCGTCGACCGCACTACGTCGTCTATGGCCACTACGACGTGCAACCGCCGGAGCCGCTGGAGCTGTGGACGTCGCCCCCGTTTGAGCCGCGCATCGAAGGCCGCAGTCTCTTCGCGCGCGGATCGTGCGACAACAAAGGCCAACACTTCGCGCATTTGAAGGCTGTTGAAGCATTTCTCAAGACGGGCACGGAACTGCCCTGCGACATTACTTTCCTCATCGAAGGCGAAGAGGAAATTGGCTGCGAAAACCTCGCGCCCTTCCTCCGTGCGCGGAAAAAGGATTTGCGCTGCGAAGCGTTTGTCATTTCGGACAACGGCCTGCCCAGCAAGCGCCACCCAGCGCTTACCTACGCGCTGCGCGGCATTTTTGCCGTGGAAATCCGCCTCGACGGACCGAAACGCGACTTGCACTCCGGCCTGTTCGGCGGGGCGGTGGATAACCCTGCGATGGCGCTTGCGCAGATGCTCGCGTCGCTGCGGGACCGGCGTGGCCGCGTCAACATCCCTGGCTTCTACGACGCTGTCGCGCCACTCTCAAAATACGAGCGCGCGATGCTAAAAAAGCTGCCCGGCAATGAGGAATCCTTTCGTAAACTCGTCGGCGCACCGGCGCTGTTTGGTGAAGCCGGTTTCACCAGCACCGAGCGCCGCACCGCGCGGCCGACGTGCGAAATCAATGGTCTGACTAGTGGTTACCAAGGCGCAGGCAGCAAAACCATCGTGCCTGCGTGGGCGCGCGCGAAGCTGACCTTTCGCCTCGTGCCCAACATGGATCCCCACCAAGTGCAACGACTCGTGGTCGCGCATTTCAAGAAGCTTTGCCCACCGAGTTGCAAGTTAACTGTGGAGGCTGGACATGCCGGCCAACCTTATCTGGTGCAGCCCGATAGCCCGCGAGCGCAGGCCGCATTGCGGGCGTTGCGAGGCGCGTTCGGCTGCGAGCCGGTGCTGATGCGCGAGGGTGGCTCCATTCCCATCGTGAACGACTTCAAGCGCATTCTCGGGGTGGAAACGCTGCTGCTTGGTCTATCGCTGCCAGACGACAACGCCCATTCTCCCAACGAGAAGTTTGACCTCGACTGCTTCTGTGCCGGGATGCGGATGAGTGCGCTTCTCTGGCCGGAATTAGCAAAATTGTGAAGCCGCCTACTTTATTTTGGCTGCTTGTTTCACGGCGTTGACAATGCGTCGGTCATCGTGTCCGGCGTCGCGCACGAGTTCGAGGAACTGCGGGAGAGTCATGTTCATTCGGCGCAAGAACGGCCGGTCGCCCGCGCATCCGTACATCAAGTCGTCAGGCATTTCGCCGCGCAGCTTGAGCCGAGCCTTCACGATGAGCCGGGGTAACCAAGCAATGCCGTCCACCTCCGCAGACTTCGCGGGCAGACTTTCCATCGTCACCTTGTGGGTGGCCGGCTTGCCGCCAAGCACGTTAAGAAAGTAATCGCGTCGGATTGAGGTAACCGCTAGCGAAGTCGCATAGTCGGGGTCCCCGTTGTAGCGTTGGCAGTCGTCCACAAAATCGAACAGCTCCTGCGTCGTGCACCCGAGACCTGCGAGGAAAGTCGTGTCCTCCGCGCTGAACATCGTGCTGGGCGCCTTGCGGCCCGCGTGCCATGCCTGCTCCGCCCGCACCCAAACGCATCGGAACTCTGTCTGCCAGTCATTTTCGTTCACAGCCGAAGCATAGCTAAGCGACTTTCGGAGGCAACCCCTTGCCGAGGCTGCTAAACTAGCTGCGATGAAACCGTTAAACGAAGCCATTGCCGCCGTGCTGCGCGAAGTGAGTCAAGGCTGTGCCGCTGACCGTTCGACGCTGAAGCCCGAGCGCGTCCGGGTCACGCTGAACTTCGCTCTAACCGCCGGTCAGCCGCCGTATGCGGACGCCGCCGGGCCACACTCAGTCACGGCAGAGTTCGTGTTGGGCGCTGCTGGTCAGGAGCCGATCTTCCTGCCGGCCGAGCCAAAAAAAAATCTGCATGAGTGCACGTCGCTCCTGACGCAAATCTTTGGCGCACCCGGATTCGATAGTTCCGCGCGAGCGACGGTATTCCGCGAAACGCTAGCCGGGCTGACGCCGAAAGAAATCGAAGCCGTAATGGCCGCACTCACCACGCCGCTCAACGGCATCATGGACGAACGCCAACGACAAGTGGTCCACATATTGCGCGGCGTAATCCACAGTGGGCCGACCAAGCAAATGGAGCGCGGAGCGGAGCTCTTGCGCCGCGTGTTTGCGAACCACCCGCTGGCCGAAGTGATGCAAAACGTCGAGGCGGACTGGAAGACGCAAGACGCTTGGTTGGGCTGATGCGAGCCAGTGATTTATTAGGTGGCCTCAGTTTTCCTTCCGGTAACTGGCCACCACCCACTCACTCAGAACCTTGTCCGGCGCAGCCACGGCCTCGGCAGGGAGGGTGAACTCCTTCTGGCCCGTGTTCGTGGAGATGAGCTTCAGGCCGAACTGGTAGTCCTTGAACTTCGTCCCGCACAAGTCGCGCACAGAGAGTTGCTTCTCTAGCGCCTCACCCACCAGCGCATCCGCTGCCGCATCAGTGAAGCGCAGTATTAGCCCATGCTCCTTTGCATAACGCTCGCCGAACTCCTGCACGAGCTGGCGCATTACGGCGCGGCCCTCGCGGTCATGCTCGGCCAGTAACTGCCTCAGCGCGGCGCCGGGTTGGTCCACCAGCTCACGCGCGACCACGAAGCGTTTCACGCCGGTGCTGGGTAGCTCGAACTTGAAGTCGCGCAGCACGCGCTCGCACACGGTCATCAGGCCGCGCGCGCCGGTCTTCTCCTCACCCGCGCGCTCGGCGATGCGCCGCAGCGCCTCGTCGCGAAAGAGCACCTCGATGCCGTAAGCGGCGAAGTCCTGCTCGTATTGCCGGATGATGCTGCCCTCGCTGGTCTTGAGAATATGGAAGAGGTCGTCCACCGCGAGCGGTTGGCAGACGACGCGCACTGGCAGGCGACCGATGAACTCCGGCTCAAAGCCAAAGTCAATAAAGTCGCGCGTCTCCATGTAGTCCAACACACGCTCGGCGTCAGCCGCCGCGTTTGCCTTTGCTGCAAAACCGATGGTTGCCTCGCGCAGGCGCTTGCGCACGAGCTTGTCCAGCCCGTCGAACGCGCCGCTGACGACGAACAGGATGTGCTTGGTATTGATGGTGGCTGGACCTTTTTTGCCGCGTTGCGTTTCCATCATGGCCTGAATCTGCCCGGCCACATCCTGCGGTGAGCGTGCGGGCACCTCAGTTTCCTCCATGAGCTTGAGCAAGTTGGTCTGGACGCCGCGCCCGCTCACGTCGCGCCCGGAACTGTTCGGCGCGCTGGCCAGCTTGTCGATCTCGTCTATGTAAATAATGCCGTGCTGCGCACGGGCGATGTCGCCGTCCGCGCGGCGGACCAGCTCACGCACGATGTCCTCCACGTCGCCGCCCACGTAGCCGGTCTCGCTGAACTTGGTCGCGTCCGCCTTGACGAACGGCACACCGATCAAGTCCGCCATACTGCGAACTAGGTAGGTTTTCCCGACGCCCGTGGGACCGAGCAGGATGATGTTCTGCTTGGTGTAATTCGGCGTGGCTCTGCCCGCGAGCGCAGCCTGAACGGCGTGGTAATGATCGCAGAGCGCGACGCTGAGAACCTTCTTTGCCTCGTCTTGCTGAATGACAAAACGGTCGAGGTGCGCCTTTACGTCGCGGGGCTTGCGAGCGAAGGTGAACGCCGCTGTGGCGACGTCGGCTTCCGGTGACTCGGCGCTGCGATCAAAGCCGGGCTGCGTGGCGCCAGTGGCCGGCGGGGGCACCTGCAGGTGGCGCATGAGGTCACTAAGGCGGCGCTGGAATTCCTCAGGCGTTGGTTGGTTGCTCGCGGAAACTTTATGCATGGCAGAAAATACGGTGGCAGTGAACCGCCGCTTTGCAAGCTGTAGACGACAGGTAAGGTTGCTCTACGAGGCGGGGGCGCGAATTTCCGGATGGCGAAGCTGCCCGCCTAAGTTTGCCGAGCGCGCCATCAGCAAGAAAGTGGCGAGCGCAAACAGCAGAGCGGTCAGTACAGCCCAGCGCGGAACGGGCTTGCCACCGCGCGCGGCAAACAGGCCTGCCGCCGCCGCCAAGCCCAGCACGAAGACGCCGGTTGTGGCTTGGTCGGCGGATTGCTCGTGGGCATTAAGCAGATTCTTGTCGAGTTGAACCGTCCCAGGTTCGGCAGCCAGCGCTTCGGCCGCGAAGTCCCCGGTGAACTTGATGGCGATGGACGCCGCCGCGAGCAATGCCAACGCCCAGAGGCTCACGCGTTGCAACTCGTCGCTCCGTCGCGCGAGCCCAACGGCGAGCAGCACGCCGGCAAAGAGCACGCCGAGCACAGGCACATGGTTGAGGGCGAGGTGGAGGTGGACCCAGTTCATCCTGAAGGGTGGGTATCCGACGGCTTGGGCGGGGTTGACGTCACTGCTTCTGCGCCTTTGCCTTTTTCTTCCCGGGCTTGGCCTCCCCTTCGCCTTCTCCGCCGCCAATGGCGGGGAGGTTGGGAGCGTCGGTCTTGGGCAGGAGCTTGGCTAGTTCGGCTTTGCGCGCGGCGTGGTCGGTGTGCTGGGCGAGATTCGTGTATTCCAGCGGATCAGCGGTTTCATCGTAAAGCTCCTCGCCGCCGTCGGCGTAGCGGATGTAGCGCCAGCCCTCGGTGCGGACAGTGTGGTTCTTGAGGCCGTGCGTGGTGATGGCTGGATGGCTCCACGCGGCCTGCGGGTTCTTAAGCAGCACTGTCATGTCGTGGCCTTCGAGGTGCGCGGGCTTGGGCAGGCCGGCGAGCTGACAGAGCGTGGGAAAAATGTTCACGTAATCCACGGTGCGGGCGCACTTGGCGCCGGCGGGCGTGATGCCCGGAACGCGCCAGACGTGGACGGTGCGCGTGGGCTCCTCCCAGAGCGCAAACTTCCGCCAGTGGGATTTCTCGCCCAGGCTCCAGCCGTGGTCGCTCCAGAGGCAAACGATGGTGTTGTCGCGTTGGGGAGATTTGTCGAGTGCATCAAGCATTCGGCCGATCTCGTAATCGCAGAAAGCGATGGTGGCTAGGTAGGCTTGTACGGCTTCCTTCCAGCGGCCGGACCGGACGATGGCAGCGTGGTCGCCCTGCGGGCCGGCCATTTTCACGCCGGCGGGCGGCACGTCTTCGAGATCATCCGGGCGGTGCGGTGGGAGTTGGATGGTTTCGAGCGGAAACATGTCGAACCATTTCTTAGGCACGCTGAAGGCCATGTGGGGCTTCACGAGGCCGCAAGCGATGAAGAACGGTTGCGCACTTTTTTCGTTCAGCTTGTCGATGCAGTAATCCACGGTGGCGTGGTCGGGCATATCCTCGTCGGCGTTGGCGAGCGGGCCAAACTTGATGCCACCGACGCCGTCGTCCTTCGCCGAGGGATGGAGTTTGAGCCCCTTCCTCGCCGCGCCGTCTCTGCCAGCGGCGGAATAGTCCGTCCAAGTGCCGCCGCGCTGGGAGGAGTGGTAAATTTTACCCGCGCCATAGACGCGGTAGCCGTGCTGCGCGAAATGCGTGTTGAGCAGCTTATCGTTACTGATGGCTGGTCCCCACGGCTGAGCGTTGAGGTAGCAACCGGTCGAGCTGGGCCGCAGGCCGGACATGAGCGACGCGCGGGAAGGATTGCAGGCCGGCGCGGTGCAATAAGCACGGGAGAAGGTCATGCCCTGCTGCGCGAGGCGGTCAATATTCGGCGTTTTCGTCTGCGGGTTGCGCCCTAGGTGGCCGACCCAGTGGTTTAGATCATCAATGGCGATAAAAAGGACGTTGGGCTTCTTCGCGTCGGCGGCGCGGAGGGCAGGCGCAAGGGCGAGCAGGCCACAGAACAGCAGCGGGAGCGAGCGGAACAACGTCATGATGTAGTGCATTATGCAGGCACAAGGACGCCCAGGGAAGGGGAATGGTTGGTGGCAAGTTGGGCGGCGGGCGGCGTTCTTTGCCTTGCTGCGGGCCGGGAGATTCCGAAAGATGTGGCCCTGCGTCCGGCCGGCCTCCGGCGGACGCGGCAGCTTCCACGCATGAAACAAAAAGCTTACGCCGCCGCCGGGGTGGACATTGATTTGGGCAACAAGGTCAAGGGCACGCTCCCAAAACTCCTCGCCAGCACGCACCGCCGCGAGGTGCTCGGTAAGGTGGGCGGCTTCGGCGGCCTCTTCGCGCTGGACGTAAGAAAGTATCGCCAGCCCGTGCTGGTTAGCTCGGTAGACGGCGTGGGCACAAAGCTCAAGCTGGCCTTCGCGATGGATCAGCATGACACCATCGGCGAAGACTTGGTGAACCATTGCGTCAATGACATCGCGGTGTTGGGCGCGGAGCCGCTCTTCTTCCTCGACTACCTCGGCACCGGGAAACTTGAGCCGCACGTCTTCACGGACATCATCAAGGGTTTCGCGCGCGGCTGCGCGGCCAACGGCTGCACGCTCATCGGCGGCGAGACGGCGCAGATGCCGGGCTTTTACCAAACGGGCGAATACGACGTGAGCGGTACCATCGTCGGCGTGGTGGAGAAATCGCGAATGCTTAATGGGCAGAAGTCCGTGAGGCGCGGGGACGCGGTCATCGGCATCGCGTCGAGCGGGCTGCACACAAACGGCTATTCCCTGGCGCGAAAAATTCTGTTCGCACAACTAAAGTTTAAGCCCCGCGATTTCGTGCCCGAACTGCACAACACGGTGGGCAAGGAACTGCTCAAGGTCCACGTCAGCTATGGCCCGCTCGTGCAAGCGTTGCTGAAGAAATTCAACCGCGCCGGCCAGCCGGATCGGGTGAAAGCCTTCGCACACATCACCGGCGGCGGCTTCGTGGACAACATCCCGCGCGTGCTGCCGGCCAAGTGCGACGTGGTCATTCGCAAGGGCAGTTGGAACATGGGACCGCTGTTCCAGTTGCTTGCCGAGCGCGGCGGCGTGGACGACGCGGAGCTTTATCAGGTCTTCAACATGGGCGTGGGTATGGTAGCCATCGTCGCTGCCGAGCGAGCAGACGCGGCACTTCGATTTATCCGCAGCCAAAAGCACAAGGCGTGGCTCATTGGCGAGGTGGTGAAAGGCACCGGCGAAGCGCGGGTGCAGTAGCGGCATGGGGATTTCACAAAATCATCCCCTAGGATGATGTTGTGACCGTATTTCGTCTCAGCGGTTCAACTCTTCGGTGGCTCCGCGGTAGCCGGGGTGGGATTTCGGAAGAGTGCGAGGAAAACGAGCATAATGATGCCCGCGAAAATCGCGGGCTTGCCCCACAATTGTTTCCACTCGACGGCTTTGAGCTCGGCTTTTCGGGCAGCGGCCTTCTCTTCGGTAACCTTCTTTAACGAGGCTTCGAGGGCGGGTTTGCCAGCTGCGTCGGCCTTGGCGAGGGCTTCAGCGAGCTTGGCGGCTTCGGCGCCCTTCGCTGTCACTATGGCGGCCTGGGCCTTCGAAGCTTCGGTGGTGTGTTGCGCTTCGATTTTCCCGGCGACCTGCGCGCCGACGAACATTCCTAGTCCAAGCGTGAACAACACCAGCATGCCTTGCGCTTGCGCGCGGATTTCCTTGGGCGCGACCTGGTCGGTGTAAATCTGGCCGGTGACGAAGAAGAAGTCATAGCAGATGCCATGGAGCAAAATGCCGCCGGTGATCATCCACGCGACTTCATCCGGCGCACCAAGGGCGAAAAGGCCGTAACGCGTGACCCACGCGAGCATGCCGACCGCGAGCATCCACTTCACACCGAGTCGTGCAAAGAAGAACGGCATGACCAGCATAAAGAAAATTTCCGACATCTGGCCGTAACTCATCGTCTGGCCGATGGGCAGGCCGCCCATTTCCACGATGCGGCTGGTGATCTGGTAATAGAAAGCCAGCGGAATGCAAATCAGCGTGGAGGAAATCATGAAGATGAGATAGCTGCGGTTGGTGAGCAGCAGCTTAAAGGCGTCCACGCCGAGGATTTGACCGATGTTGAGCGGGCCGCTAGCCGTCGGCGGCGTGTGCGGCAGCGCGAAGCTCAGAAGGCCCAGCAGCACGCCTGCACCTATGGCGAGGTGGAACATGCTCGCCGAGGTGTCAGCCTTAAGTTGCGTGAGCGTAAGACCCGCCGCGATCCAGCCAATGGTGCCGAGCACGCGGATGCCAGGAAATTCCTTTTCCGGGTTGGTCATGCACTTCATGGCGATGGTATTGGTCAGCGCAAGGGTCGGATAATAGGTGAGCATGTGCGCGAAGAACATGGTGTTGATCGCGCTAGGCGAGGGGTTTGCGCCGGTCATCAGCGTCGTGGCGTAATACATGAAACCTGCGCCTAGGAGGTGCATTACACCCATGACCACCTGCGCTGGGAAGAATCGGTCGGCAATCATTCCCACAAAAAACGGCGCAATCATGCCTGCGATTGGCCCGACCGAGTACATAGTGCCGAAGTCCTCCGCCTTAAAGCCGATGGTCGAGAGATAGTTTGGCCCCGTCACATACCACGACCCCCAGATGAAAAACTGGAGGAACATCATGAGGGAAAGGAGCAGGCGGTTTTTTGCACTCATATATGAATCCTGTGACGCTAGGAAAACCACGAGAACTGGGCAAGCGTTGAAATCACTTACAGCGTGCAACTTTCAAAAGAAGCCAGCAGCCCAAAGGTTCCAAGTGAAGGCGGTGGCTTAGGTGCAACACAGCTGCCTTGCTCAAGTGCTTTACTCCACTACGCCACCCCAGTGTCCCGCCAACTTTGCGCTGGCCTGTCTGCCGGGAAATCGGAAGTCTCTGCTGCATGAAATTGCTGTGCACCGCCGCCTGCCTGGCCGCCCTGCTCGTGGGCTGCCAGAAGTCCTCCGAACAGCCCAGCGCGCCGAGTTCTGGCGGTGCGAAGGCCGACCCCGGCTTTGGCTCCGGCCCAGCCGTCGGGCCGGGGAAGATGATTCTCCATCGCGGCAACGGATCCGAACCGCAGGATTTGGATCCACAGATTGTTACCGGCGTTCCGGAGCACATGATTCTGATGGGCCTGTTTGAGGGCCTCACGGACGAGGATCCGAAAGACTTGCACCCGGTGCCCGGCGTAGCCGAACGCTGGGAAATCTCGCCGGACCTGCTCACCTACACGTTCTTCCTCCGCAAGAACGCCAAGTGGTCCAACGGCGAAGCCGTCACCGCACGCGACTTTTTCGAAGCTTACAAACGGATGCTGGAGCCCACGCTCGCCGCGCAATACGCTTACATGCACCACGTAGTAAAAAACGCGCAGGCTTACAACGAGGGCAAGCTGAAGGATTTTTCGCAGGTGGGCTACAAGGTGATTGATGACCACACGTTCCAAGTCACGCTCATCGGCCCGACGCCCTACTTCCTCTCGCTCATTAACCACACGTCTTGGATGCCCGTCCACCTGCCGACCATCGCCAAGCACGGCAAGCCCTACGAGCGCGGTGGCAAGTGGACACGCCCGGAGAACTTCGTCGGTAACGGCCCCTTCATGCTCGACCAATGGAAAGTCAACGAAGTCATCACCGTTAAGCGCAACCCGCACCATTGGGACGCGAAGACCGTGAAACTCGACGGCCTTGCCTTCTACCCCATCTCCAGTTCCGAGACCGAGGAGCGCATGTTCCGCGCGAATCAACTCCACGTCACCGACACCGTGCCGCTCTCGAAAATTCCCGGTTACCGGAAGAACCATCCCGAACTCATCCGCATCGAGCCCTACCTCTCGACCTACTTCTACCGCATCAACGTCACCAAGCCGCCGCTCAACGACAAGCGAGTCCGCCAGGCTCTCGCGCTCGCCATTGACCGCGCGGCCATCACCGAGAACATCCTCAAAGCCGGGCAAATCCCCGCATTCAACCTCACCCCGCCCGGTACCGCCGGCTACACCGCGCGCGGCAAGTTCAGCGGCGGTGTACCCGAGGCCAAAAAATTGCTGGCGGACGCCGGCTTCCCCGACGGCAAGGGTTTTCCCGCCATTGAACTCCTCTATAACACCTCGGAAGCCCACCGCATCGTCGCTGAGGCCATTCAGCAGATGTGGAAGAAAAGCCTCGGGATCGAGGCTAAGCTGCTGAACCAGGAGTGGAAGGTGTATTTGGACACGCAGCGGCAGTTGAACTATCAAATTTGCCGGGCCGGTTGGACGGGGGATTACGTGGATCCAAACACCTTCCTCGACATGTGGCTCACTGGCGGCGGTCAGAATGAAACCGGCTGGAGCAACCAAGAGTATGATCGCCTCATCGGCGAGGCTGCGCGCACCGCCGACGCCATCGCACGGCTTGAACTCTTTCAGAAAGCCGAGACTATTCTGATGGATGAATTGCCAATTATCCCGATCTATTTCTACACCCGCCAGCACCTCATCACACCCAAACTCAAGGGCTGGAACCCGACCTTGCTGGATCATCACCCTTACAAGTATCTAACCTTCGAATAAATGGCACCGAAGCGGCTTGCGCTGGCAGCCGTCCACCTCTCCGCATGAGTCATCACGGACTTCGCCCTGAGCATCTCGCCCTGACCCGGCGCGAACTGCTGTCCCGCTGCGGCATGGGCATGGGCGCGCTCGGGCTGGGCGCTCTGTTCGGCGAACTGGGCTTGAGTTCCGCGCGCGCAGAGGTAAACGCGCCTTCTCCCCTCGCACCGAAAGCCCCGCACTTCCCTGCCAAGGCCAAACGCATCATCCACATCTTCCTCAACGGCGGCCCGTCGCATGTGGACACGTTCGACCCGAAGCCCTCCCTCGACAAACACCACGGCAAAACCCTGCCCTACGAGCTGCGCACCGAGCGGCGCACCGGCACGGCATTCCGCTCGCCCTACAAGTTTCAGCCCTATGGCAAGAGCGGCCTTGAGGTCAGTGAGATTTTTGCCAAGACGGCGGAGAGCGCGGATGAACTGTGCGTCATCCGCTCGATGCACGCCGACGTGCCAAACCACGAACCGTCGCTGATGCTGCTCAACTGCGGCGACGCTCGTCTGCCACGTCCCAGCATGGGCTCGTGGGTGACTTACGGCCTCGGCACCGAAAACCAGAACCTGCCCGGCTTCATCGCGATGTGCCCGGGTGGCTACCCGATCCAGGAGTCACAGAACTGGCAGTGCGCGTTTTTGCCCGGAGTTTTTCAAGGCACCTACATCAATACAGCCGAGACGCGGATTGAGCAGCTCATCGAGCACATCGCCAACAAACAGATTTCGCTGCCCGAGCAGCGCGCGCAGCTCGACTTTCTCCAACAGTTGAACCAACGCCATGCGGCGGCCCGTGCGCGCGAGGCGCAGCTTGAGGCCCGCATCCAGTCCTTTGAGCTGGCCTATGGGATGCAGATGGAGGCAGCAGATGCCTTTGATGTGAGCAAGGAGCCGGCCCACATCCGCGCGATGTATGGCGAGGGCACGCAGGCGCGGCAAATCCTCACGGCGCGGCGGCTCATCGAGCGCGGCGTGCGCTTTGTGCAGCTCTGGCACGGCGCGGGCCAGCCGTGGGACAGCCACGACGACCTCGAAGTCCAGCATCGCCGGCTCGCCAAGGAATGCGACCAAGCCATCGGCGCGCTGCTTAAAGACTTGAAACAGCGTGGGCTACTCGATGAAACACTCGTCATTTGGTGTGGCGAATTTGGTCGCACCCCCACGGTGGAACTGCCCACACCTGGGTCGAACGCCGGTAAGATCAATGGCCGCGACCACAACCACCACGGCTTCACGACGTGGCTCGCCGGCGGCGGGGTGAAGGGTGGCACCATCTATGGCGCGACCGACGAGTTCGGTTTTAAGGCCGAGGTGAATCCCGTCCACGTCCACGATTTGCAGGCGACCATTCTGCACCTGCTCGGCTTCGACCATGAGCGGCTCACCTTCCGCCACGCCGGGCGCGACTTCCGCCTGACCGACATCCACGGCAACGTGGTCAAGGCGTTGCTCGCGTAAGTAGGTTCTCCCTACGCCGCGCCTCCCAAGTGCGGTGACATCACCGCTCGACACGCGGGAGTGTCACTCAAAGGTTACGGACTTAGCCAAAGGCTGGACGGCAAAGCGGACCATGAAAGACCGAATTCAACCGCCAATTTGCATGAGCAAACTTGGCATCCTCTTCGCCGTAGGGTGGCCGGGGGCTATTGCGCTCGCCTTCATGGGCTTCCGCATCGTGCGAACTCAGGTAAATGAGCTTTAGTTCACCAAGGCCGCTTCTAAGAGTTTTTCCTTTTTCCTTTTTCCTTTCGCACCGCGCTTCCCTAAGCTCAGCCCGTGGCCCGTAAAGACAATGCTAACGAAAATGAGCCGCCGCCCATACGTGGCGAGGGAGGTATCATCGGTTTGGGGCTGCTCGCCGCCGCCGTGCTGCTATTGCTGGCGCAGTTCTCGTTCGACAAGCACGACGTGGCACTCAACACCGCCGTGCCCAACCCGGAAATCCACAACCTCATCGGCCGCGTGGGCGCACATGTGGCCAATGCGGGTTTCTTCGCCTTTGGGGCTGCCGCATATTTGCTCCCACCGCTGCTGCTGCTCATCGGCTTAGTGCCGTTCATGGGCCAACTCCAGCACCTGCGCCGCCGCTGGCCGTGGTGCATCGTGCTGCTGCTCTGTCTGGTCGGGCTATTCGACCTTTTCCCCGGCGCGTTCGGGCGCATCGTGCGCGCGATCAACTCTGGTTACGCAGGCGGCAGCATTGGCATGTGGCTGAACCAGTATCTCTTCAAGCACTTCCTTGGCACCGTCGGCGCGTCAGTGGTCTTCCTCACACTTTACGTCGTCGGCCTGATTTATCTCACCAACTTTGCCCTGCTCGACTGGGCCCGCAGCCTGTTCCTGCGCGGCGAGGATTCCGCTGTGAGCGGTGCCGCCGTGAGCGCGGAGGAACTTGCCCTGCAACGACGCGCAAAGGAGCTCGAGAAGGAAGCCAAACGCCTCCAAGAGGAAGTGGAGCGAGCGAACAAGGCAAAGTCGGCAAAGGTCGCACCCGCCGACCCACCTACCGAGCCGGAACGAACCGGCCCCGAACTCGGCGCGGATCTTCAGCCCGTGCCAGAGCCAAAAATCCGCGACCTCTCCGTACCCCAAGCCAAGCCCGGCGATATCGCTGTCAAGGTGCGGCGCAAGGAAAAGCCTGCCGAGACGCCGGCGGAAGATTTGAGCCCAAGCACCGCGGCCAAGCCCTCGCTGCAACGAGCCGACGACGCTATTATCATCAAGGCCGAGGAAGTTGCCGCTGCCACGACAGCAGACATTCTCGGCAACGACAACGAACTCCCGAAGAAGCCAGAGAAAGCCCCTAGGCCGGTAAAAGTTGAGCCGCTGGTCGAATCAACCAAAGCGGCGGAATCAGAGCCCGTCGCCCCCAGTGAGCCACTGGTTCACATCGCTGACGCGCTGGCCGTCGCGACCACTGAAGCTCCAAAGTCTGAGGAACCCAAGCTCACTGAACCCGCCACGCCTGCCCCGGCCATCTTGGACAATAGCGGTACTGCCCCGCGCCCGCGTCCCAAGCCGCAACCCAAAAAACCAAAGCCGATGACCGTTGCGAGCGTACCGCTCATTGGAAATTACCAAGTGCCGCCGCTCGATTTCCTCCAGCATCCAGACCTGACCGTGAAACCCACGGAGTCAAAGGAGGACTTGATGGCGAACGCGCAGTTGATGAAGAACACGCTTGCGCAATTCGAAATCGAGGTGGCGATGGGCGACATCACCAAAGGCCCGACCATCACGCGTTACGAACTGCATCCTGCGCCCGGCGTGAAGCTGGAGAAAATTACCGCGCTCTCGAACAACATTGCCGCCGCACTTAAGGCCGAGCGCATCAACATCCTCGCCCCCGTGCCGGGCAAGTCCTCCGTCGGCATCGAGGTGCCCAACCGCGTGAAGACCAAGGTCATCATGCGCGACCTGCTCGAGTCCGAGGAGTGGAAGCACAGCAAAGCGCGCATCCCACTGGCGCTCGGCAAGGACGTTTACGGCACGCCGGTCATCGCCGACCTCGCGGACATGCCGCACGTGCTGATCGCTGGCAGCACCGGCTCGGGCAAATCCGTCTGCATCAACTCCATCGTCGCGTCGCTGCTCTACCGCTTCTCGCCGGACCAGCTTCGCTTCGTGATGATTGACCCGAAGGTCGTCGAGCTGCAGCAATACAACGCGTTGCCTCACCTCGTCGTCCCCGTCGTTACTGACCCGAAGAAGGTCATCCTGGCGTTGCGTTGGGTGGTCAATGAGATGGAAAAGCGGTACCAGATTTTTGCGCGCGTCGGCGTGCGCAACATCAAGTCCTTCAACGACCGTCCTAAGGACAAGCCGCTTCCGCAGGCCGAGCTGGAACTGCCGCTGATCACAAAAAAGGAAAAGGTGGAAGCCGGGGCGGATGGCTTCGCAGTGCAGATTGACGATCAGATTGTCGTGCCGCGCGATGAAGACATCATCATCCCCGAAAAACTTAGCTACATTGTCGTCATCATTGACGAGTTGGCCGACCTGATGCTCGTCGCACCCGCCGACGTGGAGATGTGCATCGCGCGCATCACGCAGATGGCGCGCGCCGCTGGCATCCATTGCATCGTCGCCACACAGCGCCCGTCTGTGGACGTCATCACCGGCGTCATCAAGGCCAACATCCCCGCGCGCATCGCTTTCCAGGTCGCACAGAAGGTGGACAGCCGCACCATCCTGGACGCGATGGGCGCGGACAAATTGCTCGGCAAGGGTGACATGCTCTATCTCCCGCCCGGCTCGGCGAAACTCATTCGCGCGCAGGGCGTACTCATCACCGACGAGGAAATTAACCAATGCGTCGAGTTCATTGCCAAGCAGGGCAAACCCAGCTACGAGATGGAAATCCACAACGCGCTGCAAAAAGCCCCCAGCAGCGTCGCCCAACCCTTCGACGCTGAGGAAGGTGAAGGCGAGGATGAGGTTCTCATCGAGCAATGCATCGAGGTTATCCGCAGCGAGCAGAAGGCCAGCGTCTCGCTCCTGCAACGCCGGCTCAAGATCGGCTACGGCCGCGCCGCCCGCATCATGGACGTGCTGGAGGAACGCGGTTACGTCGGCCCCAGCAAGGGCGCTGAGCCACGCGACATCCTCATTGACCTGGACGGCGAAGGCCACGACGGCGCGGGCCAGCAGGCGGTGTGAGAACCGCGCAGGCCGGTTGAACATTTGCCGCCCGCGGCAGTCAGCCCTCCCATGAAGAAACTTCTGTCCAGCCTCTTCGCTGCATTCGCGCTCACCCTGCCTGCCTTAGCCGCCGGGCCGACGTGGCTCACCGACCTGCCAAAAGCTCAGGCGCAGGCCAAGGCCGAGGGCAAGCTGGTGCTGCTCAACTTCACCGGCTCGGACTTCTGCTCGAGCTGCATCCGGCTGCACGACGAGGTTTTCCCGGGCAAAGAGTTCGCCGAATTCGCGCAGAAGCGGCTCGTGCTGATGGAGCTGGATTTCCCGCTAAAGAAGAAGCAGCCCGAGGCGTTGAAGCAAGCCAACGAGGCAATCCAGAAGCAGTTCAAGGTGGACGGTTTCCCGACGCTCATCCTGCTGGCGGCCGACGGCAAAAAGCTCGGGGAGGTGGAGATAGATCTTTTCGACGCGAAGGCAAAAGACCTCGTTGCGGCCATCGAGAAACTCGCGGCCAAAGCCAAATAAATTTCGTGGTTACGGGTGACACTACGGACCCGTGTCTCTTTTCCCCTAAAGAAATGGTGAGAGCAGGTGACCACGGCCGGATGAAGGTTGCAGCCGCCAAAGCAGGCGCACTGATTCGCGGCCTTTCAACGCGCAGAATAATCACCGCCTGAGCTGCCGTGCTGGTGAAAAGCGCTCAGGCTTACTTCTTCGTTGGATTGGCCGTAGCCTTCGGGTTAGTCGGCGGAGCGTTTGTGCCGCGTGGGATCGTCACGTTGAAGCGCACTTGTTCGACCCGGCCGGCGGCGTGGTTCTTTTCGTTCACCGGCGAGTAGGCGATAATACCCACGAAAGTAATGGGAAACTGCGCGTTGGGCGCGATGACCACTGGCACTAGCGCCGTGAACGCGCTCTCATACACTGAGGCGGGCATCGGGTTGCCAGGGATCGTCTTTTGGCCTGGCGCAGAATACACCGGCGGAAACGAGCGCGCGGCGGGTGTTGTCCCGAGCTGCATTTGCGTGGGTGTAGCGCGGGCAACCGACGGACGGTTCGCGTGTAGATAATAGCCGGGCTGGACCTGGAAGCTGATCGTAAGGACGGCGTTACTGCCGGGCAGAGCGTGGCCGGCGGTTACCTTCGCGCTGTCAAAAGTAACGACCGTGTTCGCCCCCTGACCGAAGACCGAGGCTGAAGTGAAAGTGAGAAACGCCAGCAGGCCAAAAAGATTTTTCATAAGCCACCTGAATTGGTGATGAGACGTCGACTAGTTGCCTTTCTTCATTGGCCAGTTGGCCGCGACGAGCACCTTGTGACCACCGATGAGCGAATTAACATTTCGGTAGCCCATGCGTTGCGCGACCTCACACGTTAAAACAGAGCGAAACCCACCACCACAATACATGATGATCTCTGTGTCCAGATTAGGAAACCGCGCCTCAAGGTCGCGCTCCAGAATGCCCTTGCCCAAATGTTGCGCCTGCTCGGCGTGACCGGCCTGCCACTCGGTGTCCTCACGCACGTCGAGTAGCACGGCGCACGGGTTAGCAGCCAGGCGGGCGCGGACCTCCTCCAGAGTCAGTTCGCGCACTTGCCTCCGTGCCTCGTTGACGAGTTTGAGGAAGCCGGGCGAATGGTTCACGGCCGCACGCTACCCGTGGACGGCACGCGGGCAAGGAATTTCCCGGCACTTCACCGGTTCAGCCAGCGATATGCCATGCGCGCGTTGTCAGCGAAGAACTTCTCCAAGGCCGGCCGGCCCTTCGCACTAAAGTAATCGTGCGCGATGCCCTGCACGGTGGCGAGCGGAGCGAAGCGCGCGCTCACCGGCCAGTTGCTGCCATAGATGAGTCGGTCGGAACCAAAGGCGTTCCACGCAATGTCCAGCCACGGCCGGTAGAATTCCACATCGCGCGGGGCGTCGCCGTCGCGCTTGCCCGTGCCCTCGACGAGCGCGGAGACCTTCAGGAAGACCTGCGGGAACTTCGCGGCCGCTTCGAGGTCGCGCCGCCAGGGCTCAGAGACGTTCTTCCCATCGATGCGCGTATTGGCGAGATGGTTGATAACCACGCGCAACGCCGGCAGCACCCGGCCAAGCCGTGCCACTTCGGGCAGCAGCGTCGGTCCGCCGTTCACGTCAAGTTCAAGGTTCGCGTCCGCGAGGCGCTTGAGGTCGGCGACGAAGGCCGCGTCGCCCAAGCCCGTGCGCAGTGCGCCCTCGTTCACGCGGATGCCGCGATAGAGCGGGTTCGCTGCAAAGCGCTTCAAGTGAGCGGCAAACGCATTCTCGCCTGGCTTCAGGTTACCCACAAAGCCAACGATGAATTTCTCCTTTGCCGCAAGATCGAGAATCCACTGATTATCTTCAACGAGCGGACTGGCCTCGACGACGACAGTGGCGGTGACGGGCTGCGGCACCGGCTGTGCGCGGTAATCGGCGGGCAGCGTGGTGCGGTGCAACAGCGCATCACCCTTGCCTGGCCACGGCACGCCGCCGGGGCGCGTGGGGTCGTAGAAATGCGTGTGCGTGTCAATGATGGTGAGCGACGCGGCGGCGCGCGGCGCGGCGCAGGCAGCGGCAGACGCGAGGGTGGTGGCGGCGAGGAACTGGCGGCGGGTCGAGGACATTGGGAAAACGTTCAACGTCCAACGCTCAACTTTCAACGTTCAAATCAGAAGCCCGTGGTGAACGGGCGCCGTCCGGCTTTGGACGTTTCTTCCCTTTGCGCTGGGCACCCGCTCGCAGCCTAGTTTATTCCGGCGGGCCGCCGTTCCCAACCCACTGGTCGCGCCGGTGCTTCGCCGTCTCGAAAAACTCATCCATCGCCTTCGCGTCGCCCGCCTCCAGAGCGCGATGGAATTCCTGCAAGTCCTCAATGAACACACCAAGCGCACGAGCCAGGTGTTTGCGGTTGGCGAGGGCGATGTCCCGCCACATTTCCGGGGATCCGCTGGCAATGCGCGTAGTGTCACGGAATCCTGTGGCGCAAAGCGTAGGCTGCTCCTTAGGGTGCGCGGGGCTGAGGACATAGTTGGCCAGTTCAGCGGCGATGACATGCGGCAGGTGACTCGACCGCGCGACCAAGCTATCGTGTTGATCGGGCGAAAGCCGTAGCGGGCGACCGCCCAGCGCCGCCCAAAATTCCTCCATTGCCTTCACCACCTTCGCGGGCGTCTTTGCGCCGGGCGTCACGATACAGACGGCTTGCTCAAACAAGTCCGCACTGGCTGCCGCCGGGCCGGTCTTCTCCGCGCCGGCCATCGGATGGCTGCCGACGAACTGCGCGCCAGCCTCGCTGAAAATCGCCTCCAGCTCCGCCACCAGCCCGCCCTTCACGCTGCCCACGTCGGTGACAAGCGCGCCGGGTTTGAGTGCGGGCGCGCACTGCTCCGCGAGCCCCCGCATCTGCGCGATGGGCGTGCAGAGCACGACGAGGTCAGCGTCCTTCACCGCCACCAACAAGTCCGTCGTGGCGCGGTCCACCACACCAAGGCGCGCGCACTCGACGACGCTCGCCTCGCGGCGCACGTAGCCCTCGACGCGCCCGGCGAGCTTGCGCTGCTTGAGCGCCAGCCCCAGCGACCCGCCTAGCAGGCCGACGCCGACGAGGGTGACTTTCGGGAAATGCACGCGCAGATGATGCGGCGGAACCAGCGAACTTCAAACGCATTTTAGCTGCGCCGCTGGTCCGACAGGATAATCACCCATTGAGCACTTGGCCGACATCGTCCTTAGGCGCGAAGTTCCAGCAGGCTTGACAGGCGAATCTCATGCGGGAACGGTTTCCTTGGTTAGCTGAATGATGTATGAAGGGAATCAACTCCTCTCGCTGTAGCGCTGCTGCTTTCACCCTCATTGAATTGCTGGTGGTCATCGCGATCATCGCTATCTTGGCCGGGATGCTCCTGCCGGCCTTAGGCCAAGCGAAGGAGAAGGCCAAGGCGGTGCAGTCCATGAACAACGTCAAGCAGTTCGGTCTGTCGATGCTGCTCTACACCGGCAACTTTGGAGACAAACTGATGCCCTACGATGACCTCAACGGCATCAACAACCAGAATTTCTGGATCCCGCTGCTGCGCTCTAACTCTTCCCTCACCAGCGAAAAGGTGTGGCTCTGCCCGAGCACCCGGGCGAATCCCGCGTTGGGTGGTTTTCCAGTCAACTTTTCCGCCGCTCCCTCGGGCAATCCGTGGCCGGCATTTTCGGCTTGGTATGGCAGCGCGGCAAGTTTCATAGGCGGCACAACGGGCA
The DNA here is from genome assembly GCA_016871445.1 of Verrucomicrobiota bacterium. Taxonomy (GTDB): domain Bacteria; phylum Verrucomicrobiota; class Verrucomicrobiia; order Limisphaerales; family SXTU01; genus SXTU01. Next base: position 54,719 of record VHDH01000005.1, read on the forward strand.
GTTATTGCATTAACTCTTGGTATCAGCTCCGCACCAGCGGGAACAACAACAACAACTATTTCCGAAATGTCGAAGACGGGACGCCCGCCTCACAGCCACTTTTTTTAGATGGCGGCTGGGTGGACACATGGCCCAATTCCACCGACACTCCACCGGTGCGGGCTTTGTGGGGCGGCAACGGCGGCCAACTCGGCGTGGTGGGGGGGATGGCACGGGTTTGCATTTCACGGCACGGCCAGGGCGTTAATGCCATCATGATGGATGGTCACGCTGAATTCGTGAAGTTACCCAACCTTTGGGCGTTGAAATGGCATGCGCAATACACACCGCCTGCGGCACTCCCGGTGGTTCCCCAGTGACGACTTACTGCTTTACGGCGGTCACCTGTTTCTTGTTCGCATCAATCACGTAACGAAAACCCGGAGGAGGAGGAGGCACGGCGCCGTAGGTCTTAATGCTTTCCAACTCCTTAACCGTGGTGGGCAGGCGTTTGTTAGCCGCCACATATTCTTGCAGCATCATAGTCAGCACGGCTGCGTTAGAAGCCGCCATCTCCGCCGCGTTGCCCGGATTAGCGGGCGTGCCTTCCGGCGCGGCACCGAGTGCGGGAGCCGGGGGCAGCGGTGGGGGCAGCGGCGTGGGGGCCTGCTTCCGGCAGCCAGCGGGGATCATGGTCAACGCGGCGAGCAGGACGGGCAGGAGTGTTTTCACGGTGAAAACTAGGCCGCACCGCAAGCGGGCGGGCAAGCTGATTCTCAACCCGCCTCGCCACTTTCAGCTTTGCACCCCGCTTTCTGCCGGGCATAACGCGCCGCCATGCATTCGTTTCGCTATGTCGGGAAAGAGTTGAGTTGTGAGGGCGTCTCCATCGCGTCGCTCGTGAAGCGGCACGGGACGCCGCTTTATGTGTATTCGCAGGCCACGCTGGCGGACCATTTCGGCAAGCTGGACGCCGCCCTCGCGCCGCTGGATCACCTGATCTGCTACGCCATGAAGGCCAACTCCAACCAAGCCGTCATGCGCGTGCTCGCCAACGCCGGTGGCGGCTTTGACACCGTAAGCGAGGGCGAACTACGCCGCGTCATCGCCGCCGGCGGTGACCCGGCCAAGTGTGTCTTCGCCGGCGTGGGCAAGACGGAGGCCGAGATCGCGTTCGCGCTGAAGGCCGGGATTTACTGCTTTAACTGCGAGTCCGAGCCGGAGTTGCAGCGGATCAACCAAGTGGCCGCGCGGCTGAAGAAAATCGCCCCCGTGGCCGTGCGCGTGAACCCGAACGTGGATGCCGGCACGCACGCGAAGATCACCACCGGCACTTACGAGAACAAGTTCGGCATCGCCTTCGAAGAGGTCGAGGGCGTCTATGCCCGCGCGGCAAAGCTCAAGCACCTTCGGCTGCGCGGCATCCAGACGCACATCGGCTCACAGCTTACCAGCGTAAAGCCCTTTGAGGCGGCCGTGAGGAAGCTGCTGCCGCTCGTTGCCCGGCTGAAGGCGAAATACCACTTTGAGTTTTTTAGCATCGGCGGCGGCCTCGGCATCATCTACAACCCTGCGCTTGCCAGCGGCGACGCCAAGTGGTGGAGCTCCGGCGCCGCAGGGGACATCCTCACGCCCGCCAGTTATGCCGCGCGGCTCGTACCGCTGCTTCAACCTCTTGGGCTGCGCATTCTCATCGAGCCGGGTCGTTTCATCGTTGGTAACGCCGGCGCGCTCGTCACCCGCGTCGAGTATGTGAAGCGCACCGGCAAAAAGAACTTCGTCATCGTGGACGCCGCGATGAACGATCTCATCCGCCCCGCATTCTACGACAGCTACCACGAGATCGTCCCGCTCACGAAGAAAGCGGGCACACCTGTCAGCTCCGACGTGGTCGGGCCGATTTGCGAGAGCGGCGACTACTTCTGCAAGGACCGGTCGCTGCCGAAGGTGGGCGAAGGCGACTGCCTCGCGCTCTTGAGCGCCGGCGCCTACGGCTCGGTGATGGGTTCGAACTACAACTCCCGCTCCCTGCCAACCGAGGTGCTAGTCAACGGCACGAAGTCCGCCGTGGTCCGCTCGCGCCAGAAGCTCGAAGACATCTGGACCAACGAAAGCGTGCCGGCGTGGCTCAAACACTGAGGCCGCGCGGCTGGACGGCCGGACTAAATCGCAAGCTTTGGCGGCTCACCGCTGGCACTTGGCACCTCACCAACGCCGGTGGCACGGCGTAAGTGCGTGGCCAGCCAAAGCAGTTCATCATTGGAGAGTTGGACAAAGAAACCTTGCTTGCTTCCCTCTTTGTCGTAAATCCGCAATTCCTGAACTGACACGTTGTTGGCGACAATTCCGCTGTCATCCATCGCAATGGTGTCCAATTCGGAGACGCTGCGTTTGAAGGTCGTCGTGCGAAAAAGCGAGCGCTGAACGATGATTAACTCTTCCCTCGTGGCGCGGATGCTAGCCCTGCGCCGCATCTGATTCACGGCGATGGTCAGTAACGCGACGCAAATTGCCAAGTGGCTCCCCACGATGGTTGCGATGATCCATCCTTCTCCCTGGCCCGAGCTCTTACCTCTAGACACGAAGCCCATAAAAGCGACGAAGATGCCGACTAGGGTCAGCCAAATGACGGCGAAACTCAGCAATCCACGTGCGGTGCGAAAACCTTGAGGGGGGATCAGCACCACCAAACCGCCGGCCTGTTCGGTCACTTGTATGTTTGTCCCGGTAGGTCGGTCAACGCGGTCCCCGTGCACGATAATCCTCCTCGGTGGACCGCTTACTTCGCCGGGTAATGGTTGATCCTCGTGCCGGTAATACGCGCGTTCCTGTCCAAGGGTGCTGACCGCCAGCGGGGCCGCGCCAGTTTGCAGGGCGATGTCCGCGGCCAGACGGGCAGCCAGTGCCTCAACCCACGCGCGCGGATAGCCCAAGAGAATAAAGCGCGGCTTTCCGGCCCCGACTACGGCGCATAAGGTGGCCACATTGGACATGGGGCCGGATATGATGGGGTGGTTGTTGTATAACGGGCCTTGTGTCCACAGCTTGAAGTGTTGAATGTCTTTCGTGGAAATGCGGCGCGTCCACCAAAACGGCCCGCCCCGCTCACGAGTGATGAGTTCGCCGGGCCGGACTTCGAGTTCGCACCGGCCACGCCATGCGAACACGCCCAGTCCGATGATGCCCAACCCAGCGGCGAGAAACGGCAGACCGAACAACGCGAACACCACATTGAACGCGCCGGCCGGGCCCTTGAACGACCCGCTCAACACGCCGAGAATCCAAAAGAGCGCAAACCCGCCGAAGACGCAGCCAAACCCGATGAAGAAGACCGCAAACAGCTTGAGCGGCCCCGTCTCGCGCGGGGGCAAGAGGTAAGATGTACCGTGGCGACTTTGCTCTACGCGGATTTCAGTAGGCAGCGCCGAACTCATGGCCGGAAATCATCTAACCTCGACAGCCGCAAAGGTAAAGAGGATTGCAGGAAATGAGCGAGCGCATAAGATCCCGCCCATGTCCAAAGCCCACATAGCAATGAAACTCACCACCCTCCTTCCCCGCCCAATCCGCTTAGCCCTGTTAACCGCCTCGCTGGCCACGCTCGTCGGCGCGGCTGAACCCGACTGGGTGACCTATGCGCCCAAGGCCGGGCCGGGCCAAGGCAAGCATATCGTCTTCCTCACCGGCGATGAGGAGTATCGCAGCGAAGAGGGCCTGCCGATGCTCGCCAAGATTCTCAGCCAGCGGCACGGCTTCAAATGCTCCGTGCTCTTCTCCGTGGATGCGGACGGCACCATCAACCCCGACGCCGGCGGCAGCCTCTCGCACCCTGAGGCGCTGGATTCAGCGGACGCCATCGTGATGCTCCTGCGCTTCCGCCACTGGAACGACGACGCGAACAAGAAGTTTGAGGCGGCCGTGAACCGGGGCGTGCCTCTCATCGCGCTGCGCACCAGCACGCACGCCTTCAGTGGACTTAAGGGGCCTTACGAGAAGTGGAACTGGGGCAACAAGGGTGGCTTTGGTAAACAAGTCTTGGGCGAGACGTGGATCTCCCACTGGGGGCGCCACAAAGTTGAGGCCATGCTAGGCGTCATCGAGCCGGGCGCAGAGAATCATCCCGTTCTCAGGGGCACCGGCCAGATCTTCGCTGATTCCGACACCTACGAAGCCTACCCGCCTGCAGATGCGAAAATCCTCGTGCGCGGCCAAGTGCTCAAGGGCATGAAGCCTACCGACCCGCCCGCCGACTACATCAAGAAGCGCGCGAGTGACAAGCAGGAGCAACCGGTGAACAGCCCGATGATGCCCGTCGCCTGGACGCGCGAACTAAAAAACGACGCCGGCAAGGTGAACAAGATTTTTACCACCACGATGGGCGCCGCCACGGACCTCCAAAGTGAAGGCACGCGCCGACTGGTGGTAAATGCGGTCTTTTGGGGCTTGAGCCTCGAAGTCCCAGCCAAGAGCAACGTGGAATATGTCGGCGAATACAATCCCACTATGTATTCCTTCAAAGGGTACAAAAAGGGAGTAAAGCCATCCGACCACAAACTCTGAGCGCGGAGTTCTGCCTGTAGGACGATTTGACAAAATACTGAAGTTGTCGCCCGCCTCGCCGCGCGCCTGCGAGCGTGGTGGCCCGTGATGGCGAGCAGTAAATTTCTAATGACTGAAAGAAATGGGTATGCGAGACGCATCCGGCCTGTAAAAGCTCGTCTCCCATGGTTTTATCCATGAACTTCTTCGCCCTTTTCTCACCGCGGCTTATGCGGCGGAGCTGGCCGGTCCTCGAAGTCGCCGCCCTCGTCTTCGCCCTCGAACTCACCGGCATCAGCAGTCAACTCCCCGCTTCGGAAGGAGACGACGTGAGGACTCTCACTTTTCTCCAGACCTTTAGCGCAAACCCCAAAACTTCTATTTCTGGCCAGAGCCTCGTCACCCCAGCTCCTAAACCGATTCAACTAGTCGCAGCGACGGCGAAGGACATCCGCCTGCCCGTCCCAAATCCCTATTACAAAACCAACTCCCAAGTTCCTTTTCTCACGCATTCCAGCCCAGGCGCGCAGCGCATCAACCGTAAGCTGGAGGAAATCGTGCTGCCAGAGGTTCACTTCGACGCCGTGCCGCTGGTGAACGTGGTGCAGCGGCTCATCGAGGACGCGAAGAAGTTCGACCCCGAGCCGGACCCAGCCAAGAAGGGCTTGAACTTCCTGATCAACGATGTCGTGCCGGCTGTCCCGTTGCTCGATGCCGCCGGCAACCCGGTGCCCGGCGCGCGGCCGGTGGCCTTGAGCGAGGGCCTCGTGCGCGTGACCCAGCCGCTCAAGAACCTAACGCTGCGACAGGCGCTGGATGTCATCTGCAAGACCGCCGAGTTGCCTACGCAGTTCACCGTGGAGGAATACACCATTGCCTTCATCCCGCGCGGGCCGGTGGCCTACTTCTCCCGCACCTTCCGCGTGAGTCCAGATGCGTTCATCCAAGGCTTGCAGGGCGTGGTGGGAAATCCCGTGCTTGGCGTTACGCCGACCGGCGGCAACGCGCTCGTTGGCGCCGTCCAAAATCAGCCCGCCGCAACTGTGCGCGTAACGGTGCCCGCCACCGTCCCGGCCACACAAACCCGCACACCGGATGCCAACGCACTCGTCCGGCAGTTCTTCCAAAGCGCCGGGGTCACCGCCCTCGGCGCGACAAACAGCGGCGCACGAGTGACGTTCAATCCTGAGAGCGGCCTGCTCGTCGTCCGCGCTACTTCGAACGACCTGCGCCTGATCGAGGAGGCGATCAAGAAAGTGCAGTTAGGCACCGCAAACGTGAAGAATATAGTTTCACCGAGCAGTTCTGTCGCTGGCACGAACGCGCGGCCTCCTCACGTCATTCCCTACTAGGCAGATCGAGCTGCTCGCCGGGTGGGAGTTCGTCGTAACCCTGAAAGTGCTCGGGGCGCAGCGGGGAGGTAATAACTTGTTCCTCATCGAGCCATTTGCCGAGGTCGAGAAGCCGACAGCGCCTCGAGCAGAATGGGCCGAACGGCGCGGCGAACCAATCGCCAGCCCGCTGGCACGACGGGCATTTGATGGGCATTGTGCGGGCCACGGAGAGGGATTGGCGTAGTGGAGGCGGCAGTGGTGTGAAATCTGAAAGGCTGCTGCACAATTCTCCAGTTCACCCCCACTCTGTCACGACGGAGTGCGCTGGCTAGGCGGGCGACCCGTTCTTAACCAACCACACGCCGTCTTCACCGTCGGACTCCTTGAGCTTCACGTTGATGCGCTCGTTAGCGCGTGTGGGGATGTTTTTGCCGACAAAGTCCGCCTTGATGGGTAGGTCGCGGTGGCCGCGGTCCACGAGCACAGCGAGCTGGACGCGGCGCGGGCGGCCAAAGTCGCTGAGAGCATCGAGCGCGGCGCGTGTGGTCCGGCCGCTGAAAAGCACATCGTCTACGAGCACGACGGTCCGACCGGTGATGTCGCCCGGGATCTGCGTGGGGTGGACGGTGGGCGCGGGCTGATGGGCGAGGTCGTCGCGGTGCATGCTCACGTCGAGTGTGCCGCAGGGCACGGACTGGCCCCAAAGATCGCCAAGGGTCTGGGCAAGCCGACGGGCCAGATGCACGCCGCCCGTCTGCACGCCGACCAAGACAACGTCTCCGCCTGACTCATTGCGCTCGACGATTTCGTGGGCAATGCGAGTGAGCGCGCGGGAAAGCGCGGCGGGGTTGAGTAGAAGCGAGTCAGGCATGGGAAAGAGGAACCGGAAACCGGCGGCGGGGCGGCCGGCGGGAATCAACCCTGGCCCGGGGCGTGGCGGGATTTACGCCACTTGGCGCGGTGCTTGACGATCCAGTCAGTTAGGGCGCGCTCGAAGCCAATATCGTGATGGGCCTTCTCTGACTCAATCCATTTATGTTTCATGATTTCCTCGCGCTCGGCGAGGAATTCGCGGTAGAGCGACGAGTTTTTTACCCACTCGTCGTCGCCGCCCGGTTGGCCAGGGGAATTGGACATAACAGCCACGATTGCCACTTAGCGATCGTTCCTCAATGTAACAGCAAGCCAAAGCGTGACAATCCGTTTTTCAACCGCGAAATCCTTGCGGCTGGTCGGGGTGAATAACGTGTGAACGGCTGCGGACAAGTTTTCGCGTTCCAAGTTTGCGCGGACGCAGGGTTTGGCGTCTCCTCTTCCCGTGATCGATTCCTTAGAGCTGACCAGCGAGCCGCCCGCACCCGACCTCAAGCGCACGCGCCGCCGAAAGGACGCAGCCATTGACCTGTCCAAGATTGACCGCCTGCCGCCGCACAGCGTCGAGGCCGAACAGGGGGTGCTGGGTTGTATGCTGCTAGCTCCAAGCGAGGCTATCAGCGTATGCATTGAAAAGTTCAAGTCCCGCCGGGATGACCCTGCCGTCGCCCCGCCAGCTCGGCGGGATGGGCCACCGGCCAGTCCACACGCCGGCGCTTCAGCTGCCTTTTACGATCTGCGTCACCAGGCGCTCTACGAGACGCTCGTGGAAATGTATGACGCCAAGCAAGCCGTGGACCTCATCACTGTGCGCCAGCGGCTCAAAGATAAGGGTCAGCTCGACGCCATTGGGGGCGTGGCCTACCTCACCGCGCTCGTGGACGCCACGCCCTCGCCCGCGAATCTGCCCTTCTACGCGGACATCGTCGTTGAGAAGCACCTGCTCCGCCGGATGATCCAGACCTGCTCCAGCGTTATCGGACGTATCTACGACGAGGAACAGCAGGCCGACGTGGAATCGTTACTCGACGAGGTCGAGAAGGAAGTCCTCCACATCAGCGAGGAGCGCGAGGAAACCGTCAGCCTCGTGATCAAGGATCTCGTCCACAAGGCCATCTCCCAGATTGAGGAGATGCATAAGCACCAAGGTAAGACCACAGGCATCTCTAGCGGTTTCACGGACCTCGACAAGATGACCACCGGCTTCCACGGCGGGGAAATGATCGTCATCGCCGCTCGCCCGTCAGTCGGAAAGACCTCGCTCGCGATGAACATCGCCGAGCACGTCGCGCTGGATCTCAAGCTGCCGGTCGGCGTGTTTAGCCTGGAAATGTCCGCCGACTCGCTCGTGCTGCGCATGCTCTGTTCGCGTGCGCGCATCAACCTTCGCAGGCTTGGGGGCGGAATTCTGTCCCAGCAGGATTTTGGGCAGCTCACATTCGCCGCCGGCAAGATGGCTGGGGCGCCGCTATTCATTGATGACACTGCCGGCCTCAGCATCCTCCAGCTCCGCGCCAAGGCCCGCCGGCTGCACCAGCAGCAGGGTATCAAGCTCCTCGTCATTGACTACCTCCAGCTCCTGCGCAGCACGGCCAAGCGCGCCGAGAACCGCCAGCAGGAAATCGCCGACATTTCTCAAGGCATCAAGGCGCTAGCCAAAGAGCTAAAAATACCGGTGATCGTGCTGGCTCAGGTTAATCGCGAGTCGGAAAAACGAAGTCCGGGAGAAAAACCCAAGCTCTCCGACCTCCGCGAGTCCGGCAGCATCGAGCAGGACGCGGACTTTGTTGGACTCCTTTACCGGCCCAAAGCCAACGCCGAAGGAGACGAAGACGCAGAAGCAAAGCCCAACTACGACGCCGAGCCGATCAATCTGCTGATTGCCAAACAGCGCAACGGACCTGCTAATGAGGACGTTAAACTCACATTCATGAAGTGCTACACGCGTTTCGAGTCAGCAGCGCGAGTAGATGCTGAAGATGTCCCACAAGGTTGAAGTGAGTGGACCATCACTGGTCGATTATCCGACTGGCGACGTGCACCTCACCTTCCTGAGGGGCTTTACTCGCTACGAAAGCGCTGCCAAGGTCTCAAACGGGGACGTTCCGAGCGAATAAACGGTGGCTCCAGCCAACCGCTCGCGCTGAACCATCGCTTGACCTTTTGCCGCCGCCCGGCATAGTCCCCGGCCCGGCAGATTCCCGCACCCGGTGACCGCCCGCCTTTCCGTTGGCTTCTGCTCGTGGGCTGGTCACCAGTTAAATGGACACGCCGGCATTAGCTTTTGATATGCAGCACATCCGCAACATTGCCATCATCGCGCACGTGGACCACGGCAAGACCACGCTCGTGGATTGCCTCCTCAAACAGTCCGGCACCTTCCGCGCCAACCAAGTTGAGACGCAGACTGAGCGCCTGATGGACTCGATGGATCTCGAACGCGAGAAGGGCATCACCATTCGCGCGAAGAACGCTGCTTTTAAATACAAGAACTACCACGTCAACATCGTGGACACGCCGGGTCACGCGGACTTCGGCGGCGAGGTCGAGCGCATCATGAACATGATTGACGGCGTGCTGCTCGTGGTGGACGCCGCCGACGGCCCGCAGGCGCAGACACGCTTCGTGCTGCGCAAAGCCCTCGAGGCCGGCGCCAAGCCCATCGTCGTCATCAACAAAATCGACCGCGAGAACGCCAACCCAAAGCAGGTGCTCGACCAGGTCTTCGACCTTTTCATGTCGCTGAATGCCACCGACGAGCAGCTCGATTTCCCGTTCATTTACTGCTCGGCCAAGGCCGGCTACGCGAAGACCGAGTTGGAGCACATCTCCGGCACCATGGAGCCGCTCTTCGACTCCATCACCAAGCACATCCCGCCTCCGCGGGCGCGCGCGGGCGAGGGCTTCCAAGTGCTCGTGGCCAACCTCGACTATTCGGATTACCTCGGGCGCATCGCCTTTGGCAAAATCTACGAGGGCAAGGTCAAGGTCGGCGATCCGGCTATCTGCCGACATGGCAACGGCACGATCTCAAAGAACAAAATTACCGCCATCTACCACTTCGAGGGCATGAAACGTATCGAGGTGCCCGAGGCTCATGCCGGCGATATCGTCGGGCTCACCGGCTTCGAGGACGTGTTCATTGGCGAGACGATCTGCGATAGTGAGACTCGGCCTGCGCTGCCATACATCCCGATTGACCCGCCCACAATTCAAATGGAGTTTGCCGTGAACGACGGCCCGCTGGCTGGACAGGACGGCAAACTGGTCACCGCCCGCCACCTCTGGGAGCGGCTGGTTAAAGAAACCCGCACCAACGTCGCGCTGCGCATCGCTCAAACCAGCGACCCGAAAGTCTTCGCCGTCTCTGGGCGCGGCGAGATGCAGATCGCCATCCTGGTCGAGCAGATGCGACGCGAGGGCCACGAAGTACTCGTCTCGCGCCCCGAGGTGCTGTGGAAGAAGGACGCTGCCAACAATCCGCTCGAACCCATCGAGAAACTGTTCGTCGAAATTCCGAACGAGAACCTTGGCTCAGTCATGGAGAACCTCTCCTTTCGAAAAGCCGAGATTACGAACATGAGCCATCACGGCAGCCAGGTAACCATCGAGGCGCTTATTCCCATGCGCGGCCTCATTGGCTTTGAGACCGACCTTGTCAATCAGACCAAGGGCATGGGCGTGATGAGCCACCTTTTTCACGAGTACGGCGCTGACCGCGGCGAAATTGCCGCGCGCAAGAATGGCTCGCTCGTTTCCATGGACGCAGGTGAGGCCACTAGCTATGCGTTGAACATGATCCAAGAGCGTGGCCGGTTGATGATCGAGCCGGGCGACCAGATCTACGTGGGCATGATCGTTGGTGAGAACGCGCGCGACAACGACTTACCGGTCAACCCGGTGAAGGAGAAGAAACTTACCAATATGAGGTCGCAGGGCGACGGCAAGGGCATCCAACTCAACGCTCCGATGAAGCTCTCGCTCGAACGCGCGTTGGAATACATTGATGTGGACGAATACGTGGAAGCCACTCCCAAGAACTTGCGTTTGCGCAAGAAACTTCTCGACGAGAACCAGCGCAAGCGCTCCGAGAAGTCACGCTCCATTAAGTTTGTGGAATAGGTTTCCTCGACCATCGCGGCGGTTGCTGATCGCTACAACAGCCCGCGCTCTTCCAACTCCTCCTCGTTTAAGCCGAGGTAATGTCCTAGCTCATGGATGAAGGTCACGTGGACTTCGTCGAGATAGGTTTCCTCGTCACCGCCGGCCAGCTCCCAAAGGTTTTCCAGAAAGAGAAAAATCTGGGGTGGCAACGGGGATGGCCCGCCTTCCCCATCGGGAAACGCCTCGCCCACGAACAGGCCGAGCGTATCTTGCTGCACTAGCTCGTCGAGCATGTCCGCGCTGGGCACCCGCTCATAAACGACTGGCAGCGGCGCGGCGCGCTCGCGCAACTCGGGCGGCAGGTCAGCGATGGTGGCGTGCACTTCCTGCTGCGCCAGGGCGAGGAGTTGGTTCCAGTTAACGGTCACGGCCATGCGGAGAGCGTTAAAATCAAGCCGGACGATGGGGAATTCTCACCTACGCATGGAGGCGGATGCAGCTATTGGTTCTGCCTCGTCCTGCCGCGCGACTTGGTGAACTGCTCGAGCACCTTTGGATTCTGCTCGAAGAACTTCGTAAGGTCGGCCAGGCACGCCACGGTATCCGGGCTAAGGTGATGCTCAATGCCCTCGATGTCTGCCTGCTGCGTCTCGGCGGCGAGGCCGAAGAGGGAAAAGAAACGCGAAAGCGTGGCGTGGCGTTGCTGGATGCGGTGGGCGACGGCACGGCCCTTGTCCGTGAGAATAAGGCCGCGGTACTTCTCGTAGTTGATATAGCCTTGCTCTGCGAGCTTCTGCACCATGCTGGTGACACTGGCCTGCTTGACTTTGAGCGAGGAGGCGATATCCACCACGCGCGCGTAACCCTTGCCCTCCATGAGTTCCTGAATGCGCTCGAGGTAATCTTCGGCGCTCTGGCTGGGGTGCGTGGGCGTGGGAACGATCCGCATTGCTTGCGGCGCAAATAATCACGGGAGCGCAGGAAAGGAAAGCACAAGTTCACCCGCAGCGCAGCAGGCGAACCTTTGACACCTTGGCGCGGCTTGGTAACTTCAGCGCTCGTCGTCCGCTGTCATGGCTAGGCTTATCATCCTCTCTGGTGCGCGTCGGGGGCAGCGCTTTGAGCTGCCGCCCGGAATCATGACTATCGGCCGTTCCGCTGGGAACTCCATCGCCCTCGCGGACGAATCCGTCGCCAGCCAGCACTTGCTGCTCTCAATTGATCCTGAAGGCTGCCGCATCAAAGACCGCAGCGGCGGCGGCACGGCGGTCAACGGCAGCTACGTCATCACTGCCTCGCTCAAGGAAGGCGACGTGATCAAACTCGGGGATATCGAGTTGCGTTTCGAGGAGGGCACGCCGATCCCGAAGCCTGCGCCCAGCCAGATCACCAAGCCCACACCCGGCAGGCAGGCTGCAAAAGCCAAACGCGAGGGACCGCGCTTCGAGGACATATTGCGCGAGCAGCAAACGCAGAAGAAGATCAGGCTGTTCGAAATCGAGCTGGGGCCAATTCTCTTGTGGAGCGGCATGGTGGCCTTATGCGCCGTTGGCATTTGGGCAGCCTTCAATACCAAGCCCCCGCCGCCAAAGAAAACCAAACAGGTTAAGTACGGCACGCTGCCCGGCATGGCCCCACCTGGCCAGCCTGCCACCACGAACGTAACAGACGCACCGGAAACGGATGTATCGCCAAAGTTGGATCCCAGGCCCGGCTTTACACTGGCGAACGAGCCGCCGCCCTTGCCCTACACGCTGCCCGTGGGCGCGGCCAAGCCAGACGCCAGCACGGGGCGCGTTTACTCAACCTCGCAGGGCGGCGCGCAGGCGGCGGTGGACGCCGCACAACCAGGCGACGCCGTGGTCTTTGACAGCCCCGAGGGTAGTGTGACTGTACGCCGGCCGCTGCGCGACGTGCAGTTTATCGGCGGCACGGCAGCTTGGAAAATCGAGGCCAACCTGACCGACTGCCAATTCTTCTGGCACCGGCCTACAGCAATGTTGCAAACGGCCGGCAAGCTGGAGAGGTGCGCGTTTTATCAGTCGCACGGTCCGGCCACACACCTGATCCACGCAGATGCAGTGACGTTTTACCATGCTGGCCGTAGGTTAGACCCTGGCGACAAGCAAGTCATCGGCGGGCTGCCGCAGCTTTGGCTGCGTGGCTTCGTCCGCGGCGTGACCGTCCATAAGCCCATTATCACCCCGGCCAGCGAAGAGCGGCGCTGGGACATGGACTGGCCGCCAGTCGTGCGCGTGGAGGCCGAGGATTTGGCCGCGCACGGACACAACACCTATATCCTCAGCCCACATGTGCGCGGGCAGACGGCTTGGACACCCTTCCACGTCGCACGAGCCACTGGGTTGACCGTCGCACAGCTTACATCAGAGGGGGGTATTTGGGCGGATCCACTCTTAGAGTTGGACTATGGAATTGATTGCGCCTTGGTGGGAACGGCCTTAGCCGGGCAAGGCGAAGCGTCCAACGCCGGCTACCTACGCCAGCCGGAAAAGCTCCAATACGCCGGCCGCGAGGAGTGGGGCCACAACCACGCCAACGCGCCCTTCCGCGGGGCAGCCATTTACTTTGGCGGCCAGCGCAACCGCATCATCGGCCATGGCGACTTCCGCCCGTGGAGCGCAGGCCGGCGCGCGGCTTTGCCGGGCCTGCACTACGCCGACGGTATCGTGGCGCGCGACCCGTTTCTCCAAGAATGGTCGGCGGAGCACGGCGGGTTGAACGCGAATTTCGCCGAGCCGAAGAACATCTTTCGCGTGCAGTGGCGCGGGCCTGCGCCGGTCTTCAGCACCAGTTCACCCGAAGCGAAACAGCGCTTTCCCATCTTAGGTGCGAATCTCGCCCAGCCCGTATTGGTGCCATTGCGCGACCTACGAGCGCCGCCGCCATCCCTATTGGGTAGACGCTTCTCCGACCTTACCGGCCAGCCCGGTGCCGCCATCGAGCGAGCGCTGGCAACGGGAGAAAACGTCTTCCTCGGCCCGGGCGAATATGAATTGGCTGGGTCCATCACCAATGGACTGGTTTTCGGTGCGGGCATGGAGCGGACGGTGCTGCGCTGGCCGACGAACGTGGATTGCGCGCAGCGCGACTGCAAGGGCCTGCTCAATCTCACCTTGCGCGGTGGCCGCTACGGCTACAACTCGCAAGCCGGTGAGGGCGGGCCGCCCAGTACCAACACCGCGTTGTTGCTGCGGGTCCGCTTTGATGGCCAGACAAAGGCGGGTGTGAACCTCCAATCGGCGGTGGACCAGTGCTACCAAGACTGCGAGTTTATCAACGGCCGCGTCGGCTTCACGCACGGGCACGACCGAACGCGTGGATCCGGCGGAGCGGCAAACATCACGCGCCTGAGCCTGTTAAATTGCTCCTTCCGCAATCTCTCCGAGCGGGCCGTTGACCTCCGACCCGGTGCGGCGCGGACCGGCGTGGTGGGCATTCACAACTGCGCGTTTGAGGATATCGCGGACACGGCAGTGCGGCTTTTGGGCGGCGAGTCGCATCTCGTACAAAACTGTGTTTTCCGTCGTGTAGGCCGGGAGACTTCGACCAACGCCGTCGTCGAGACGCTCGGTTCTGGCGCGGTGGTGTTGAGCCAGCTTGATATTGAGAACAAGGAGTTTCCCGGCAGCCCCGTAGGTATACTAGTGAGCGGGCGGGTGACGGTTTCGCATGGGCGTGTGCACGGCACGCAACGCGCACTGGTATCGCGCGTGCCGCTAATAGTTGATCATCTCGACGCGCCAGACGGCAATTACGAGCTGCCTTACGGCAGCTTCGTGACAACCTCTACCTTCCGCAACGGCGATTTGAAAAAAGGCGCGATACTCGTCCGCGAACAAGGCCAACCGCAGAGCGTTTCCTTGCAGGCCAGCGTGCAGCCACTGGATGCTACACCGCCGCCGAGTGTAGCCGGGGTGACGATGGAAGAACTGCCGCTTGGCCATCTGGTTTCGTGGAACTCCGTCGAGGACCGCGAGTCCGGCCTGCTGGGTTATGTGGTGTTGGGCGGCGGGCGAGAGCTTTACCGCACGCCGCTAGCTTACGATCCCGGCGACAGCACGGGCACGCCCTTGTTGAAGCGGGTTATCCCTACCAGCTTTCTAGATACCAACCGCACCGCGCTCACCTACGAGGTGCGGGCCATCAACGGCGCGAACCTCATCTCAACCGGCGGTCAAGCCGCATTGCCTCGCTGGGGTCCGATGCGCGCGCGCTTCCTGGACCGGAGCAGCAACGAGGTCGCCATCGCCGAGATCACTTACCGTAATCGTGTGCTGGGCCTAGTAGACACCAGGAGCCGAAAGTTCGCGCCCGCCGAGCTGCGTCGACAAGGCGTACCGGATGAGTGCCGCGTTGAACCACGCGGCCCGGCTCTCGAACCGCCCATCGCCACGCCCGCTCCGTGACACTGCCGAGAAAAGCGGACAAACGTGGCAAGCACATGCTTGCCCGGCGGGGGCTCAGCCATAGGTTGATTGTGTTGTTAGAGGCAACGTCTGGGTATGCTGATTCTTAATGGCACATGAGCGAGGGGCTTCTGAACCAAATTGTCGGGGTAACGACCGCTATGGCTTGAACTTGTTTTAGGTCACGGGGTCCTGATTTTTTGGAGGGGCCGGCTTCCGTCCGCGTCCAAACCTCGTGGTCAGGTTCCACGCTTGCCCCTGCGGGCAACACTTAACTATTGTTCAAACATGAAACGATTTTTACTCCTCTTGGTGCTGGGCGTAGCGCTGGGCGCGCTCCCCACGCGCGCGCAGAACGCCGTTGGTGACGCCCTGCGGCTGGAGCTTGAGGATCGACTGCGCCGCATGGAACGCGACCTCGAGTCGGTGAAGGAGGCCAACGACTCGCTGCGCAAGAAGCTCGCCGACCTCCAGCGCGCGGTGGATACCGTTTCCGAGGAGGCCGCCAAATTGGTCGCAGCCAATAACAACGCGTTGCAATCGTTAGCCGGCAGACCGGAGTTGAATCAGCTCCGCGACGCACTCAAGGAAAGCGAAAGCCGCCGGGAGGCCGACAAAAAGCTGTTCGTGGAAAAATTCGAGGAGCTCCGCAAACTGATGGCGGGCGGCACGTCCGCCCCGCCGCCGGTGACACCCAAAGCCACCAAGGCGAAGACCGATGCCAATGAAACAGCGAAGCCGCTGCCGCCCGGCGTGTCCGACACCGGCGTCTATCATGTCATCGAAAAGAACCAGACGGCGCTCGAAATTCTCAAGGCTTATAACGACGACCTTAAGGCCAAGGGCCGAACCACGAAGATTTCCCTCGCGCAATTTCAAGCTGCCAACCCCGGCGTGAACCTGGATCGCCTGCGCACCGGTCAGAAGCTCTTTATTCCGATTCCGGAGAAGTGAGCTGCGCATGAAGTTCATCCGCCGCGCGCATCTTTACCTCGGCTGTTTCTTTGCGCCCCTGCTGGTTTTCTTCATTCTTACCGGCTGGTATCAGACTGTGGTGCCCAACCGCCTCAAGCACCCAAGCGAGGCGGAGACACTTTGGCAGAAGTTGCGCGTAATCCACTCAGACCAGATTTACCCGTCTGAACAAGAGTTCGAAAAACCATCTTCGCCGAAGCTATTTCAAGTTCTTGTGGTGGTGATGTCCGTTGCGGCCACGCTCACCGTGGTGCTGGGGCTGGTGCTGTCCTTCAAGCTGCTCAAACCCGTGTGGCCCGTGGTGCTCTGCCTGGTGCTCGGCATACTGCTGCCTGTGCTTTTGCTCTGGCTCGGCCATCGGCGGTGAGCACGCGTCCGGACACTGCGAGGTTGAACGCGGCGTGCTTACTTCGCATACTCGCGCGATGCTAAAACTCATCCGCTCAGTCAGCCTGGTGTCGCTCCTCGTCACTGCGTGGTTTGTTTCCGCTGCGCCGGCGAAACGACCAAACGTCCTCTTCTTCCTCACCGATGACCAACGGTGGGACGCCCTGAGCCTGGCGGGCAACCCGCACCTCAAGACGCCGCACATGGACCGCATCGGCAAGGAGGGGGTGTATTTCAAGAATACCTTCTGCACCACGTCGCTTTGCTCGCCGAGTCGCGCGAGCATTCTCAGTGGAGTATACGCGCATACCCACGGCGTGCAGAACAACTTCACGGAATATCCCGCGAACTTCCGTAGCTTCCCCATGCAGCTTCAGAGTGCTGGCTACGACACCGCTTACTTCGGCAAGTGGCACATGGGCGAGAACAACGACCAGCCGCGCCCCGGCTTCAACTGGTTCGCCACCCACAAGGGCCAGGGCAAATACTACGACACCGAGTGGAACCAAAATGGTGCGGGCGGCAAGGTCATCCCCGGCTACTACACGCACGTCGTGACGCAACTCGCCGAGGACTGGCTCAAACGCGACCACGGCGGCAAGCCGTGGCTGCTCATGGTCGGCCATAAGGCCCCGCACAGCTTCTATTTCCCCGAGCCGAAATACTCGAACAGCTTCGACCAAGTGTGGATTCCTTATCCCGAGAGCGCGTTCCGCCTCGCGGACAAGCCGCTCTGGCTGCAAGACCGCATCCACACTTGGCACGGCATTTACGGCCCGCTCTTCGAGTGGCGAAAGCAGTTCCCCGACAGCCGGCCCGAGGCGGTGAAGGACTTCGCCGCCATGACGCGCGCCTACTGGGGCACGATTCGCAGCGTGGATGATTCACTCGGGCACTTCTACGAGCTGCTCAAGGCGCGCGGCGAGTTGGACAACACCATCATCGTCCACATGGGCGACAACGGCCTGCTCAACGGGGAGCACGGCATGGTGGACAAGCGCACCATGCACGAGGCCAGCATCCGCATCCCGCTGGTCGTGCGATACCCTGGCCTTACGCCACCCTCACAACCCAAGGTCGTCGCGCAGCAGGTGCTCACCGTGGATGTGGCCCCGAGTTTGCTCGAACTCTGCGGAGCCCCGCCGCTCAAGGACATCCACGGCAAGTCCTGGGTGAAGCTCGTGCAGAAGGGCGACACCGCGTGGCGCAAATCATGGTTTTACCATTACAACTACGAGAAGCAGTTTCCCTACACACCCAACGTGCGCGGCATCCGCACCGACACTTGGAAATACATCCATTACCCGCACGGCGACGACAAACCGGACCGCCACATGGCTGAACTTTACAACATGGAGTTCGATGCCGACGAGCGGCACAACCTCATCGCCAACCCGAAATACGCGCCCGTCGTAAGGGAACTGCAGGCAGAGTTGGCGAATTTGATGAGACAAACCGGCCTCACAACAGCAACTGACAAGATGCCGCTCGACGAGGGCATCAAGAAAGAATTGCCGGACCAGAAGATTCGGTAAGAGCTCGCCGCTGAAAAATCCTTGGACCGGCGAGCGCTGCTCGGCCGTTAGTCCATCTGTCGCTTAATCTCCCAACTCGACGTTCCAGTAAGCGAGGTCGAGGAAGTGCTTCCAACTGTCGTGGTATTCCACACCAAAGTTGACCTGCACGAACGGCCGCCACTTGGGCTTTTTGGGCTTGCGAACCAAGTGCATGCCGCACTCCGTGGGCGTGCGGTTGCTTTTGCGCGTGTTACAAGGCACGCATGAGCAAACGATATTTTCCCAGGTCGTTGGACCCCCGCGGTCGCGCGGAATGACGTGGTCGAGGTTTAAATCCTTTCGGTCAAAAACTTGGCCACAATATTGGCATATGTTTTTGTCGCGCTCGAAAATGTTGTGCCGGGTGAACTTCACTTCCTTGCGCGGTAGCCGGTCGAACACCGCCAGCATGATGACGCGCGGTACGCGCAGGCGGAACGAGACGCCGCGCACAGAATCAGGATGTGGCTCGCGGCGCGAGAAGTCCGCCCACTCGGAAAAGTCGTAAGTCTGGAAAGCACCGTCCTGGTCACCCAGCACGACCTGTGCGTGACCTTGGAAGACGAGGGAGAGTGCTCGCCGCGCGGTGCAGATGTTAACTGCTTGCCACAAGCGGTTCAAAACGAGCACGGGTTGGCTGAGAAGCGTGGCCATACGCGCCGCAAGACGAAGTTAAATTAACAACCTCGTTGGAAAGGTGTCAACGTACCGCTGCGGCTCGCTCACTGTCGGCTTGCCGCGTGTGCCGCGTCTGCCCAAGCTAGCACTCGCCTATCACGTCGCGCCGCTTGAACTTGATCCACCCGCAACCGCTGCCCGAGCTGACTCCAGAGGAACGTGCCATCTACGAATGGCAAATGTGGCTTCCGGGCTTTAACGAGTCTGCGCAGCGGCAACTCAAGGCCGCAACCGTCCTGATTTCTCGCGTCGGTGGACTTGGCGGCAACGTGGCTTACCAACTCGCGGCGGCAGGCGTGGGCCGGCTTCTCCTTGCGCATGGCGGCAACCTTCAGCCCAGCGACCTGAATCGCCAACTACTCCAAACCCACGATCACCTCGGCCGGCCGCGCATGGACAGCATTGTCCGTCGCTTGCGCGACTTAAACCCGCGCCTTGAAATTACTGCCGTCCCAGAAAACATTTCCGCCACCAACGCCGCCGCGCTCGTGACACAAGCCGACGTAGTGGTAGACGCTGCACCGCTGTTTGAGGAGCGGCTTACGCTTAACCGCGCTGCGGTCGCCGCGCGCCGCCCGATGGTTGAGTGCGCCGTGTATGCCATGGAGGCGCACATCACCACCTTCATCCCGGGTCGCACCGGCTGCTTGCAATGCCTTGTGCCGGCCGTCCCACCCGATTGGAAACGCCACTTTCCCGTGCTTGGCGCAGTGAGCGGGACCGCTGGCTGCCTCGGCGCGGTCGAAGTGGTGAAGCTCCTAACCGGCTTGGGCGAGCCGCTCGCCGGCACGCGGCTGGTGATGGATTTGGGTACGATGCAATTCCGTCGCCTTAACGCGCCGCGCCGCGCGGACTGCCCCGTGTGCGGAAAAGCAACCCCGAATGGACACGAATGAGCTCGAATTCAGGTGCCAAGCTGCGGCTGAAAGGTGACGTGTTTGCCATCGTTGGCGCAGCGATAGTGGGATTGGTTGAATTCTGCCACTGGCTGTTAAAAAGGATTTATCACTTCCCCCCAGCGGATGAGTTTGGCTCGCGCCAAATTCATGGGACGCAGCAACTACAGCAATTCCCCATGCTACACCAGAGCCCCAAGATCGGATTGTTCGCCCCCGATTTCATCGCGGGTAACGCCGTGATTCTGGCCGCAGGGCCCCGCGCTGGCGTCACCCTTCACTTCAAACTTTTCAGA
>VHDH01000006.1 GCA_016871445.1 Verrucomicrobiota bacterium
GCGGCGAGAGGCGGGCGATGCATGGCCGCGAGGTTGCTTGATTCGGCGGCTCCAAGCAAACGTGAAGCGGAACGCAGCCTCATCGCGGTCCAGTCCGCTGCTCACCCGCCCGCGCGCCGAGGTTGCCGTAGCGGTGGTAGTCGCAGCTCATGCTCTGCTCGCGCAGATACCAGAGCAGCTCGATGCGGCCCTCGGCCAGCACCGGCGTGTCCGCGAGGTAAAGGCCCGTCTCCGCGGCGGCGGCACGGATCTCCTCCGGCACGCGGTCCGGCGCGGCGAAACGAACGCGGTCGGTCTGGTGGGCGCGGATGGCGGCGGCGAGTTGCGCATCCGACTCCTCGACGAACTCAATGCCGCCCGCCCAGTCTTCGGTCAGTTCGTGAAGCAACTGGATGCGCGCCGTCGTGAACGGCTCCGCGTGGCTCACGGTGACGCGACAGCCCGCGATGCGCGCCGCGCTCACGCGCGCGAGGTTCTCAAAGAATGTGTCCTTTGGCATGACGCGCACGCGCAGTTCCGCCACGGGCAGGTAGCGGCGGAAGTTGTCCTGACCCAGCAGCCGGAAGTGGTCGTGTATGTGGCCAAACTCAGCGTGGAAGTTCCGGGCATAACTGCCGATGGCGGCAAGCAGGTGCCGCACTTCCGCCGGCGAAACGCGGTCTGGGCTCAAGCCGTGCAGGCTCTCGATCAAGTCGGGCAGCAGCGGGTCAGCATGTGGGGAGACACCTTCCGGCAGGCCGGTCTCGGTGAACTTCATGAACTGCGCCACGTAGTTTGGCCCGCCCGCCTTCAGGCCGGGGCCGAAGCTCGACTTGCCCATGCCGCCGAACGGCTGGCGCAGCACGATGGCTCCGGTAGTCGGGCGGTTGAGATAGAGGTTGCCTGCGTGGATGCCGGCTTTCCACTCGGCCTGTTCGCGATCGTCGAGGCTTGCGAGGCCGCTGGTCAGGCCGTAGCCCGTCTGGTTCACGAGCGCGATGGCCTCGTGCAGTCGCTCGAAGCGCATCACGCCCAGCACCGGCCCAAAGAACTCCGTGCGGTGCGTGTAACTGCCGGGCTGCACTCCGTATTTGATGCCGGGCGACCAGAGGTGCGGATTGTCGCCGACCTGGCGCGGCATGAGCGCCCAGCTTTCGCCCGGCTCCAGCATTTTGAGCGCGTTCTCTAAATCACCCGACGGCGGTCGGATAAGTGGGCCGATGCGCGTCGGCAATTCCCACGCGCTGCCGACCGGCAGGCTCTTCACGGCGTCGCAGAGCATCCGTTTGAACGCCGGGTCGTCGTAAACTTCCGCCTCCAGCAGCAGCAGCGAGGTGGCGGCACACTTCTGCCCGCTGTGACTGAACGCGCTGTGGACGATGTGCTTGATGGCCAGTTCGCGGTCGCTCAACGCGGTGACAATGGTGGCGTTTTTGCCGCCGGTCTCGGCGAAGAGGTGCAGACCGGGCCGCGCCTTAAGCATCCGCAGCGCAGTGTCGGTGCCGCCGGTGAGAATGACCGCGTCCACATCGTGATGCGAGACGAGCCGCGCCCCCGCGCCGCTGCCGGGGCTGGGGACGAATTGCAGCGCGGCCTGCGGCACGCCCGCACGCCAGAAGCACTGACACAACTCCCACGCGACGAGCACGGTGTCGGACGCGGGCTTGAGAATAACCGTGTTGCCCGCCGCGAGCGCCGCCGCGATGCCACCGCATGGGATGGCGATGGGAAAATTCCACGGCGGCACCACGACGACCACGCCACGCGGCTGCGCCGAGAGGCCGGGAAGTTCATGAAACACCCGCGCGCTTGCCCGGTAGAACTCGACGAAGTCCACGGCCTCGCTTACCTCGGGGTCGCTCTCGGTCAGCGTCTTGCCGCCGTGGGCCAGTGCGGCCCACATGAGGTCGCCGCGCGAACGCCGCAGTTCCTGGGCGACCCGGCCCAGCACAAGATTGCGGGCATCCACGGTCATGGTCCGCCAGCCAGACAGGTCGGTTTTGGCACAAGCAATGGCACATTCGATATCCACTTCGTTGGCCAGCGCGTAACGAGCGAGCACGACGCCCGGTCGTGAAGGTTCGCGGCACTCTCCCGTAGCAGCCGACGTCAGGAGGCTCTGGTCAAATTCCACATTCCGTATTCTGCGTTCCGCATTGCTAGATGGAGCCTCCTCACGTCGGCTGCTGCCGATGACGAGGGGAATTTCCTTGGTGCGAGGTTCCTTCCGCGCAACAAGCCGCTCCGCCCACGCGCTGTTTTCCGGCAGCGAGAAGTCCGTGTCTGGCTCGTTCTCGAGGTGATTCCACGGCATTTCGGCGCGCGGCGAATCAAAGCGCTCCGTCAGCCGGGTTTGCGTGCGTCGCGGTGCATCGGAGAGTTCGAGGCTGAATGACTCGCGGAAGCCGCGCTCCAGTTGTTGCCAGTCGGGCGAGTTCACTTCCAGGCAGAACGTGTGGCGCAGAAAGTTTTCCGGTCCGGTGTTTTCGTCGAGCCGACGGATGAGGTAGCCGATGGCGTTGAGGAACTCCTCCTTGCGGCACGCGGGCGCGTAAAGCAGCAGGTTGCGCGAGTGTTCGAGCAGGGCGCGCCGCTGGTGGTTCGCCATGCCTTCGAGCATCTCGAACTGCACGCGGTCGCCCGCGCTGGCGTCCTTCGCCAGCACGAGGCCGTAGGCGAGGTCGAAGAGGTTGTGCGACGCGACGCCGACGCGCACGGCGGCGAGGTTCTCCGGGCGCATCGCCTCGTGGAGCATCCGCTTGTAGTTCGCATCCGTCTCGCGCTTGGTCTTGAACGGTGCCTGCGGCCAGTCGCGTAACGCGACTTCCACGCGTTCCATCTCCAGGTTCGCGCCCTTGACGAGACGGATGGTGACGGGTGCGCCGCCTGCAGACACGCGCCGCCGCGCCCACTCGTTAATCTCGCGTTGAACGCGGGCGGAGTCCGGGATGTAAGCCTGCAAGGCAATGCCTGCGCTCACTGCTTTCAGGCCGGGCCGGGCCAACGTCCGCATGAACGCCTGTGCGGTCAGGTGCAGGTCACGGTATTCCTCCATGTCGAGGTAGAGGAACTTCGGCACGCGCGAGCCGTCGGGGCGAGTGAACAGCGTGTGCGCCGTCGCGCGATAGAGCAGTTCCAGCCGGTCGCACAGCACGCGCAGCGTGTGCTCGCGAGCGACTGGGTTGATCTGCGAATAGATCGTTGAGATTTTCACCGACAGCACCTCGACTTCGGAGAGTTGGAGCGCCTCAAGATACTTCTCCAGGCGGTGCGTGGCCTCGTCCTCGCCGAGCAGCGCCTCGCCAAGGAAATTCAGGTTCATCCGCACACCCTCGCGCTGGCGGGCGGCGAGATGCTCGGTGAGCAGTTCGCGCTCGGCGGGCAGCACGACGTTGGCTGTCTCGTGCTGCATGTGCTCCTTGACCAACGGCACGGCCACGCCCGGCAGCCAGCCGCCGAAGGTCTGGAAGCCGCGCAGCAACGTGCGGTCCAGCGGGCTGAAGAAACGTGGCACGCCCTGCACGTCGAGGATGTGCGTGAGGTGCTCCGCCGTGCGCGCAGCCGTGCGCGAACGGAAGGCCTGGTCGGTGAGTTGGACAAGTGTGACCTTGTCGGCAGGCGTCTGGAGCATTCGGTCCAGTTCCGCCTGTTGCCGCGCCTCGTGTGGTGTCTGCAATGCTCTCGCGCGCTCTTGGAGCAGCCGCGCAAGCGCGATGGCCTGGTCAATCAAGATGCTTTGTTGAGCGGAGCGCACGCGCTAACCTCCGTCACGCAGCCAGTTCTCGTTTCACTGCTGCGAACGCGTTCACGGCCCCTTCCAATGCCTCGCGCGTGTGCGCGGCGGAAATCTGGCATCGGATGCGCGCCTTGCCCTGCGGCACGACGGGATACGAGAAGCCGATGACGTAAACGCCCTTCGCGAGCATCGCGTCGGCGACGCGCGTGGCGAGCGCGGCATCGCCGAGCATCACGGGGCAGATTGGGTGCGAACCGGGCAGCACGTTGAAGCCGGCCTTCGACATCGCGGCGCGGAAGAACTTGGTGTTCGCCTCCAACTTGTCGCGCAACGCGGTGGAGGCGGTGAGCAAGTCGAGCACCTTGAGCGTCGCGCCGGCGATGGCGGGCGCGAGCGTGTTGCTGAACAGATACGGGCGCGAGCGCTGGCGGAGCAGTTCGATGATTTCCTTCCGCCCACTAGTGTAGCCGCCGCTCGCGCCACCGAGCGCCTTGCCCATCGTGCCGGTGAGGATGTCCACCCGGCCCATCACGCCGCAGTGTTCGTGCGTGCCTCTGCCGCGCGCGCCCATGAAGCCGACCGCGTGCGAGTCGTCCACCATCACGAGCGCGCCGTGCCGGTCCGCGAGGTCGCAGATGGCGGCGAGGTTCGCGAGGTAGCCGTCCATCGAGAAGACGCCGTCGGTGGCGATGAGTTTGAAGCGCGCGGCCTTCGCCTCGCTCAACTTCGCCGCGAGGTCTGCCATGTCGTTGTTGCGATAGCGCAGGCGCTGCGCCTTGCAGAGACGGATGCCGTCAATGATCGAGGCGTGGTTCAGCTCGTCGGAGATCACCGCGTCCTCCGGGCCGAGCAGCGTCTCGAACAAGCCGCCGTTCGCGTCGAAGCAGGACGAGTAGAGGATCGTGTCCTCGGTGCCGAGGAATTCGGTGAGCTTTGCCTCGAGCTGCTTGTGGACGCCCTGGGTGCCGCAGATGAAGCGCACGCTGGCGCAGCCGTAACCCCATTGGTCGAGCGCTGCGTGCGCGGCGGCGCGGACCTCGGGATGTTGCGCGAGGCCGAGGTAGTTGTTCGCGCAGAGGTTGAGGACCGGCTCGCCGTCGGCGACACGGATGGCCGTGCCTTGCGGTGTGAGGATGACCCGCTCGCGCTTGTAGGTGCCAGCGGCGCGGATGGCGGAGAGCTGGGTGCCGAGATGGTCTTTGAAAGTGCCGAGCATGGGAGTTTGGCTTAACGCGTGAAACGTAATGCGAAAGAGGAGCGGCTCAAGTCCAGTCGAGAATCACCTTGCCGGCATTGCCGGACTTCATCGCGTCGAAGCCGCGCTCGAACTCGGTGTAGTGGAAGCGGTGCGTGATGACGGGCCGGATGTCGAGGCCGCTCTCCAGCATCACGGTCATCTTATACCACGTCTCATACATCTCGCGGCCGTAGATGCCCCGGATCGTGAGCATGTTGAAAATCACCTTGTTCCAGTCGATCGGCATCGGCTCGGACGGGATGCCGAGCATCGCGATCTTCCCGCCGTGGCACATCTGCCCGATCATGTCGCGGAAGGCCTCGGGGTTGCCGGACATTTCCAGCCCCACGTCGAAGCCCTCCTTCATCCCGAGTCGCTGTTGCACTTCGCGCAAGTTCTCGCGCGTCACGTTCACGGCCACGTCCGCGCCCATGCGCCGCGCGAGATCGAGCCGGAAGTCGTTCACGTCAGTGATGACCACGAAGCGCGCGCCGGCGTGCTTGGCGACTGCCGCGCCCATGATGCCGATGGGCCCGGCGCCCGTGACGAGCACGTCCTCGCCGAGCAAGTCGAACGACAGGGCGGTGTGCACGGCGTTGCCGAAGGGGTCGAAGATGGCCGCGACGTCGCGGTCAATGTCCGGCTTGTGGTGCCACACGTTTGTCATCGGCACGCTGATGAACTCGGCGAACGCGCCCGGCCGGTTCACGCCGATGCCGGAGGTGTCCTTGCACAGGTGCCGCCGGCCCGCGAGACAGTTGCGGCAGCGGCCGCAGACCACGTGGCCCTCGGCGCTCACCACGTCGCCGGGGTGGAAATCGTTGACGTTCGCGCCCACCTCCATCACTTCGCCGACGAACTCATGTCCGACAACCATCGGCACCGGGATGGTCTGCCGCGCCCACGCGTCCCATTTGTAGATGTGCAGGTCCGTGCCGCAGATGCCCGTGCGATCCACGCGGATGAGCACGTCGTTGATGCCGGCCCGCGGCTCCGGGACGTCGGCGAGCCAGAGGCCGGGCTCGGACTTGCTTTTGAGGAGGGCTTTCATGGCGGGAATGAGTAATCGGTGTTGTGCGCGGAACGCGGGGCCGAGTGTGCACACTGAAGACTGCAAACTGAACTCAGAAAACTCGCCCCCGGCGCTACCGCTGCTCCGGCCGCCCCTGGATCAGCTCGCCCAGCCGCTTGTTCAACGTCTCCTGATCCTTCGCCACGTCGCCGATGGCGCCGATGCTGTCGCCGACGCGGGCGACTCCGCCAGCTACCGCGCCGACGTACCGCATGCGATTGTGAACGCCGGCAAGGGCGAAGCCGTGGTCTTCCTCGTGGACATTTACCGGTGAATTTGGTTCACCGGTTCATCAAGTCCTCAATTTCCTCCGCTTCAATGGGTGTGCTGGCCATCAAGTCCACCGGGCCTTCGGCGGTGACGACGATGTCGTTCTCTAGGCGCACGCCGAAGCCTTCCTTTGGGATGTAGATGCCGGGTTCGACGGTCAGCACCCAGCCGGGAGCGAAGGGTTCGGTGGTGAAGCCCACGTCGTGCACGTCCAGTCCCAGCGGGTGGCCCAGGCCGTGCATAAAGTATTTTCGGCACGCCAGTTCATCTTCGGTTTGCTTTTTGATGTCGGCTTTTTTTAGCAGCCCGAGCGAGAGGAGTTCCTCATTCATCATGAGCTGTGATTCCTTGAGCCAGTCGCGCGTCAGCTTGCCGACGGTCGCGCCCTTGATGCAGGCGCGCGTGACGCGGAGGACGGCGTTGTAAACGGCCTTCTGCCGACGGGTGAAGCGGCCGCTGACGGGGATGGTGCGGGTGAGGTCGGCGTTGTAGTTCGCGTAGGAAGCGGCGACATCGAGCAGCAGGAGGTCGCCTTTCTTGCACGGCTGGTCGTTCTGGTTGTAGTGGAGGATGTTCGCGTTCTTGCCGCTGGCGATGATGGGATTGTAGGCAAACTTGGCGCGGCGACGGATGAACTCGTGGGCCAGTTCGGCCTCAACTTGATGCTCGGTAACGCCGGGTTTCACGAACTTGAGGAGGCGTCGGAAACCCTTCTCGGTGATGGCGACGGATTGCTTGAGAAGCTCGATTTCCGCCGGGGTCTTCACCACGCGAAGCTGGTGCATGAGGCGCGCGAGGCGGTTGTAATCATGCAGCGGGAACTTGGCCTGGCACTCGCGGGCGAAGCGTGCGTCGCGCGTCTCGACTTCCACCTGGGCACGTTTGTGCTCGTTCGAGTTGAGCCAGACGTGCTCCTGCTCGCACATGAGGATTCGGAAAATGACGGGGAACTCGGAGAGCCAATTGATCTGCTTAATGCCGGAAATCTGAGCGGCCTCATCCTTCGAGTGTTTGTGGCCTTCCCATATTTTGAGGTGCTCATTTGGCTCGCGCAGGAAGAGAATTTCGCGGTGCTTTGGCTCGTGCGCATCAGGCGCCAGTAACAGGAGGCTTTGCTCTTGTTCGATGCCGCTCAGGTAAAAGAGGTCGGAGTTGGGGTGCAACGGCAGCGAGCCGTCGGCATTGGTGGGGAGCACATCGTTCGCGTTGACGATGGCAAGGGACTTTGGCGGCAGAAGCCTCTTCAGTCGCTCGCGGTTTTGAGTGAACAGCTTTGAGTCAATCGGAGCATGGCGCATGGGTAAAGAGTGGCAGGTTTTAAGGATGAAGCCGAGCGCTGATTTTTGCCCAGCTGGGTGGGCCATTTGAAGGGCTTGCAAAAAGTCAATATGTACGGCTCAAGCCTCACTACCGCGCCTAAGGCGAACTAGTTACTCAGGTCGTCTGGCCAAGAGACATTTACCGAGGTGCCGCGTGAGTCGGTTAAATCGAACAAAAACTTGACGTTAGAAATTACTTGCGTCGTCTCCTACGAAAAAAACGGCGAGCGTAGCTTTCGCCTGCGCGGGATCATTTAGGCAAATTGCGCCGCTGCGAAGACGCGGCAGCGGTTCGCCCTCGAGTAGAATGGGATGGCGCAGGCGCAGGTGCGCCGCGTAACTGGAAAAGTCAGCAAAACCAGACGCACGCAACATAGCCGCATTTGCGAGCCGGAATAGACCACCGGCGCCGGGCACTACACGTCGCATTAACTCCAAAGTCAGCCGGCCCATCGTGTAACGCGGGTTGATTTCAACCACTGGCTTTAGGCGAATGTACCCTTCGCTATCGCGGTACAGAAAGGCATCCACGCCAATCGGGCCAAGATAACCAGTGGCTTTGAACGCTACTTCCAGCGACCGGAACAATGCGTCAAAAACGCTGCGCACCTCGGTCACGGCACCGCGTTGCCCTTGGAGGTAATCCGCTACGGCGGGCGGCAGTGCGCGGGCGAAATTTGGCGAGGCGGTATTAGCGAGGAACTGTCCACGCGCATCTGTTAACAAGCCAGTGTAGCCAAGCAAACACAGACCAGCCGGTTTTAGCTCCAACTGCACAGAGAAATCCGCCAAGCGCTCCAACCAAGGCTCGACAACCACTTGTCGACCGCCGCGCAGTGAGTTCTCCAGCCAGCGCCTCTGCGAACTGAGCAAGTCTGGCTCCCACAGGCGGAGCGCATTGTGACCCGCAAGGCCAAAGGCTTGCTTCACAACGACACGATGGTGGCCACGCGCCCGTATGGCAGCAATGGCGGCGAGCGCTGCTTCTAAAGTATCCACTGCGATGCCGACTTCATCCCTCGAGCAAAGCCGTAACGCACCCGCCGCCGCGTGTGGCTTCCGTTTGTTATTTAACGTCGGCGCGGATGCAGCGTGCGCGCCTGCTTGATCAAGGAATCGTCGGAGAAAGTCCGCGCTCCAAGCTTTCGAGTAAAGCCGGGCGGTGCGGCGGTTAAAGGCGCTTTCTGGCGTGCGTGCCTCGCCGGTGAGGCTGGCGAACAGCGGCGCAAGCAGCTCCACACTGTCCGGTCCCCAAGCCCACGGACGGAGGCGGCCGAGCTTGCGTTGCGCGAGCGTGGATAAGGCGCGTTTGTTCTCAACGTTCCGACCAGCGTCCGTTACGTCCTGCGCCGGGGTGAGGACACCCCGCCCTAACGCCACAAACTCCGGCAACGAAAAACCTGCATGCTTCAACTCGCCAAGAAACTCCACCACGGGTCGTTCCTCCACCAGCACCACATCATCTTGCCGGCACAGAAACATCGGCAGCGCAGCGAGGTCGCGTGCAAGTTGCGCCTGATGCTTCACCGGCGTGAAGGATTTCCCCTGCGCGATGCGGCCCTCGGCGAACGGGTTGAATACGAAGATGCTGGGCGTGCGACCCTTCGACTGCGCGAAGACATCTAATTCCGCGATGAACTGCGGGTCCAGCCCGGCGGCGCGTCGGCCCTCGACGTTGAGCGACACACCTTTGGCCCGCCGCGGTGAAAGCGGGAACTTGAGCTGAGCGCAAAAGGCATCCCAATCGCTTTGCCCGGGTTGCTTCCAGCGGCGGAACCATTTTAACCCGCTGGCGACATGCCCGATTTCATCGCGGTAAATTCGGTCAAGCAGCGCCGCCGTATCCGCATCGCCAACCACTGAGAAACCGTGGGCGAAATGCCGGGCAAAGTCCAAGTTCGCCTGCTCAAATGTGAGGCTCAGGCCGGCCACGTAATCCATTGGACTCTGCATGGTCGAGACCGCCCGCCAAAAATAGCCACTCACCGGCAAATCACCAAATGCGATGCCACTGGCGCGCATTCGTGCCAGATACAAGCGCGTGTGCTCCTGCTCGTCGCGCAGCGTCTGGAGCACACCGCGCCGAAAGGCGGCGGGAGCTTCAGGAAATCGCAGGAGCACAAGCGCCATAAGCTCCGTGGCAAGCAACTCGTGATTCGCGAAGTAGTGCAGCAGCCGTCCACGCTCGCATTCTTCGTCAAGTTGGCGCAGACCGGGAAAGTCGGACTTCTCGCTGGAGCCACCAATTTTGAATAGCAATTCGGCCGGACGACCCGGCATGGCGGGTGCGGCCAGGGCTGGACCAGGCTGTTCGTCTGTGACGTCCGCTGGACACCAAAGCTTTTCCTTCAGCGTCGTCGCAAACAGCACGCGCTGGGCGAGTTCACGTAATTCCATTTTCAGCTGAAATCTTAGCGGTTACGGGCGGCAAAGGCGAGTCGGATGGCACAAGCTGCCGAGAGATTCAACGTTGCGAATTTCGTCCGCATACGTAACGTCCCTCCGCCATGACGAAAACGACCATCGCTCTCGCCGCTTCGCTTGCCGTCGCGCTCACCGTTCAAGCCGCCGACTGGCCGCAGTATCGCGGGCCAAACCTTGACGGCTCCACGACCGAAAAGATTGCCACCAAATGGCCCGCTGGCGGGTTGAAGGCGCTGTGGAAGGTGCCGGCCCCGGGTGGCTTCAGCTCGTTCACCGTCTCGGGTGGTAAGGCGTTCACGCAGGTCACCCGCAATGTCGGTGGCGTGGACCGCGAGGTCGCCATCGCGCTCGACGCCAACACGGGGAAGGAAGCGTGGGCGTTCCCTGTGGGCGGCACGGCTTACGGCCACAGCGGCGGCAACGCCGGCGCTCCGGGCAATGATGGCGGCGACGGCCCGCGCTCCACACCGACAGTGGTGGCCGGCAAAGTGTATGTGCTCTCCTCCGACCTCGCGCTGTTCTGCCTCGACGCCAACAGCGGCAAGCAGGTCTGGACGCATGACCTGATGAAGGAGTTTGCCGGACGCAACATCAACTGGAAGAACGCTGCCTCCCCCGTGGTGGACGGCAACCTCGTCTTCGTCGCCGGCGGCGGAGCGGGCCAGTCCATGCTCGCGTTCAACAAAGACACGGGCGCGCTCGCGTGGAAGTCACAGGACGAGACCATCACGCACTCGACCCCGGTGGTCGCCGCAATTCACGGCGTGAAGCAGGTGGTTTATTTGATGAAGAGCGGCCTCGTGTCCGTGGCGGCGGCGGACGGCAAGCTGCTGTGGAAGGCTCCGTATCGCTTCAACGTCTCCACGGCCATCACCCCCGTCGTGGCGGGCGACATGGTGTATTGCTCGGCGGGTTACGGCGTCGGCGGCGGCGCGTTCAAGGTCAGCAAGGCGGGAGCGGACTTCAAGGCCGAGCAGCTCTGGCAGATTTCCGGCGACAAGGAAGTCGCGAACCACTGGAGCACCCCCGTCTTCAAGGACGGCCACCTTTACGGGATGTTCCAGTTCAAGGAATACGGCACCGGTGCGCTGAAGTGCGTCGAACTCGCCACCGGTAAGGTGAAGTGGAGCAAGCCCGGATTCGGCCCCGGCAACGTGATTCTGCTCGGCGGCCAGATGCTCGCGCTTTCCGACGCGGGTGACCTCGTGGTTGTCGAGGCCTCGCCCTCAGGCTACACGGAAGTCAGCCGCGCCAAGGCCGTCACGGGCAAGTGCTGGTCCACGCCGGTCGTGAGCAACGGCCGCGTGTATGTGCGCAGCACGAAAGAAGCGGCGTGCTTCGACGTGTCGGCCAAGGCCGCACAGAACTGAGCTGGTTCGGGTTTTCGCAAGCGGGCTGACGGAAACGTCAGCCCGCTTTGCTTTTTCCTCCCCCCAATTTTGCCTGCCTCTGAAAACGAGCGGAGGGCGAGGCAGGAGTCGAAGAAAAATGCAAATTTGCTTTCGTCATCTTCTGCGTAACCGCCTATGCTTCGCGTCGTCACCAGTCCTGTGCTGGTTTGGTCCGCAGAGTGTTTATGGGTGAGCAGCCCGGCCTGGATGTCGCGGTTTGCCTGGCGCGCGTGCGCGAGCGTGATGAAGATGCCGCCCGCGCGCTGGTCGAGCATCTTTACCCGCTCGTCATCAAGATTGTCCGCGCGCACCTGCCGCGCCGGCTCGATGAGGAAGATTTGGCGCAGGAAATTTTCATGAAAGTTTTCGCCAACACCGCGCAGTATCGGGGCGAAGTGCCGTTTGAGCACTGGGTCTCGCGCGTCGCCGTCAGCACCTGCCTCGACCGCCTCCGCGCGCAAAAGCGCCGGCCCGAGTGGCGCTGGGCAGACTTGTCCGAGGGCGAGGCTGAGGTGCTGGATGCCGTGCTGCACAATGAAGCTGAACCGCACCCGTCCCACGCGGCGGACGCGGGCGAACTGGTCAGCAAGCTGATGCAAACGCTCAGTCCCGAGGACCAACTCGTCATTCGGCTGCTGGATTTGGAAGAGCGTTCGGTGGCGGAAATCGCGGCACAAACCGGCTGGAGCCAGACGCTGGTGAAAGTCCGCGCCTTCCGGGCCCGGCGGAAACTGCGGAAGCAACTTGAGGAACTCGAACAACAGAAACGCCATGAGTGAACCGAAGGACAACTGGCAGAAACTCGCCCGCCTCGCGCGGCAGGCTCCGCAGCCCAGTGCGGCCGAAGTGCCGTTCGGCTTCGCCACGCGCGTCGCGGCACGCTGGGCAAGCAGCGAATCACCCGCGCCCTCCGCCTGGGAAGTCTGGGAACAATTCTCGTTGCGCGGGCTTATGCTGGCGAGTGTGCTGGTGGTGGCGGTGGCGTTCACGAGTTACGACCTTGCCACACCCGGCTGGACGCAGGCTTACACGATGGCCGACGCGGTGGTTGACCCCATTTTCGAGGAATGAACTGGCTCCGACATTGGAAGGTGGTGCTTGCCTTGTGCGGGCTGTTCGTGCTCGGGGCGGCGACGGGCTCGGTCATCACGCTCAAGGTCGTCAAGCGCGTCATCGAGGCGCGCACGAACCCTGAGCGGATGTCACAAAATTTGCTCGGTGAGTATGAGCGCCGGCTCAAGCTCACGCCGGAGCAGATTGGTAAAATCCGTCCCATTCTCCAACGGACGGGCCGTGAGATGTGGGAACTTCGCACGGAAATGTCTGGACGCACCTTCCAAGCCATCCGCCTCTCGCATGAGGAAATCGCCGCCGAACTCACGCCCGAGCAACGCGAGGAGTTCACACGGCTGAACCGGGAGATGCGGGAGCGCCAGCGCCCGCAGGGGCCGCCAGGAATGAAAGGCGGGCCGCCGTTCAAGGGGGCGGGGCCGTTCAGCCTGCCCGCTCCTAAAGACACACCCAAGGCCGAGGAGAATAGCAAATGAGCCAACTCGCATTTACGCTCATCATTGCTTCGGTTGTGGCGATCAACGCCGCCGAACCAGTGCGCCTAACGGACACAGCCGGACTAAGCCACGAACCTCTATCCTCCGCAGGCCGTAAAGCCACCGTCGTGATCTTCACCCTGCCCGACTGCCCCATTGCCAATGCCTACGCGCCGGAGATCAATCGACTCTTCGCGGACTACTCGTCCAAGGGCGTGGGCATCTATCTGGCTCATGTAGACCGCGAACTGACTGCTAGCGACGCGCGTAAACACGCGGCGGACTATAATCTGCGCTGCCCCGTGCTGCTTGATTCCCAGCACACGCTAGTGAAGGCTCTCGGCGCGACAAGAACGCCACAAGCCTTCTTAATTGGCCCTGACGGCAAGACACTTTATCGTGGACGTATTAACAACCTTTACGCCGACTATGGTCAGCGCCGCCAGGTCGTCACCCAGCACGACTTGCGCGCAGCACTTGAGGCTGTTCTGACTAACAAGCCTGTTTTACAGCCGGTAACTGAAGTCATAGGCTGCTACATACAAACCACTTTCCCGATCAAAACCCCATGAAACTCAGTTCATCCCTTGGTCTCGCCATTATCGCATTGCTCGTTATTGCCGTCCCGCACGCAAAGCCCGACCCCAGACCTTTAGCCCCTGACGCTAAAACCCTAGCTTACTCTCCGCGACCCTTGAACTCAGTAACCTTCACGAAAGATGTCGCGCCGATTCTTTTCAACAACTGCACCTCTTGTCACCGCACTGGCGAGGTCGCGCCGTTTGCGCTTGAAAGCTATAAAGACACAGCAAAGCGCGCGAAGACCATCGCGAGTGTCGTGAGCAAGCACGTGATGCCGCCATGGAAAGCCGCGCCGGGACCGGCCTACATGGATGAGTGTCGGCTAACCGACGACCAAATCGGCGTCATTCAACAATGGGCAGCGGAGGGTGCGAGAGAGGGTAATCCCGCTGACTTGCCCGCTTTACCTCAATTCCCCATCGGCTGGCGCAATGGTGAGCCAGATCTCGTCATCTCAATGCCCGAAGCATATACGGTGCCCGCTGAGGGCCGGGACATTTACCGCAACTTCGTGATTCCCACCGGTTTCACGCAGGACAAGTGGCTCGCCGCAGTAGAAATTCGTCCCGGTAACCGCCGCGTCGTCCACCACGTTCTTGTTCACCTCGATGTCTCTGGCAAAGCCCGCGAACTCGACGCCAAAGACCCCGGCCCCGGCTACCGCACCGGTGGCGGCATCGGCTTCGCCAGCGCGGGGCAAATCGGCGGCTGGGCGCCTGGCAACGTCGCGCGCCGCTGGCCCGATGGCATCGCGATGCCCGTGCCGGCCGGCTCCGATGTCGTCATCCAAGTGCACTACAATCTCAACGGCAAACCTGAAACCGACCGCACGCAAGTCGGCCTCTACTTCGCGAAAGGCCCCGTGGACAAACGCGCCCGCCTCTTTCCGCTAACCGGCCGCGTGAACATCCCCGCCGGCGACGCCGATCACCGCGTGACTTCCTCAATGCCAGTGCCCTCGGACGTGACGTTGCGCAGTGTGATGCCGCACATGCATCTGCTAGGCCGCGAGATGAAGATTTTTGCCACGCTACCGAACGGGAAGGAATTGCCCCTCGTTCATGTGCCAGAGTGGGATTTTAACTGGCAGATGAGCTATGTGTTCAAGCAGCCGGTAAAACTGCCGCGCGGCTCAAAGGTTTCGCTTGAAGCCCGTTACGACAACTCAACCGACAACCCGCGCAATCCAAACTCGCCACCCAAAAACGTCCGCTGGGGCGAGCAGACGACCGACGAGATGTGTCTAGCCTACCTAAATTTCACCGTGGACAGCGAGAGCCTAACACAGGGAAAAAATGTGCCGAGCATCAGCGACTTCCTGCGGCAACTGAGCGAAAAGCGAAAGAAGACGGCGAACTGACCGAACGCACCCGCCTCACGGCGAGCACAATCGCGCGCGCAGCGACTCGGGAGAAGTGGCCTCAGCGATGGCCGTAGCAATGAATTCGATCCGTTGCGGGTCGAACAACTCTAACAGGGACACTTTGAACTCACCCCTGTCGCAAGCGAGCGTGACGTGGTCCCACTGCGCAGAACGGACTGCCGCGGCAAATTTTTGTATGAGCCGCCCGCGCACGAGGGCGCGAGTGGTGGCAGGCGGTTCAAGCATCGCGCGCTGCACGTCGGCTTCAGCCGTTACACCGCGCATCCTACCAGATTGTTCGAGGCCGTAATAAAGGCCAGCATCAAAGTCCAAGCGATGGTATTCGAGGTCGAGGCTTTGTAACCAAGGATCATCATCGGCGATGCCCTGCGCGGACTGGAATTCACGGAGGAGCGCGAGTTTAGCCACCCAGTCGAGCCGATCATGGCAGCGCAACGGATCGGCTTCCAGATCAAGGAGTATGGTTTCCCAGTCGGCCACGAGTTGGGCGCGTTCAGGAGAAGACAGGTCGCAAAGCTCTTTCACCGCCGTGAGGTAATCACGTTGTACGGTCAAGGCGGTGGCGGGGCGACGATTAGCGAGCTTCAATTCCCACCGAAAACACGCGTCGCGCGAGATGGTTCGCAGGTCGGCGAGTGGATCGGTGAGTTGCGGGAAGGGGCGACGCGGCTCGCGGAGGATAGCCTCCAAAACAAGCGCGGTTGCGCCAACCTTTAGCCGCGTGGCGAAGGGCGAAAGGTTTGCGTCCCCAATAATGACGTGAAAGCGCCGCCATTGGCGCGGGTCGGCGTGCGGCTCGTCACGTGTGTTAAGAAGCGGGCGCTTCTGCATGGTGTCCACGCTCTGCAGTTCGCTGAAAAAGTCGCTGCGCTGGGCAATTTGAAAGCGCGGCGCGACAAACCTGTCCTCCGCTTCGATGGCGAACTTGCCTGCACCAGCGAAAATCTGCCGCGTGACGAGGAACGCCTGCGCCCCCGCCGCCAGCCGATCCCAGAGGAGAGCCCGGGGCAGGAGGTAATTTTCATGGCAACCGTAGCTATGGCCGCGGAAGTCGGTGTTGTTCTTGTAGAGACGGACGGTTGCGGCGCGCCGCTGAGAAAGCCGCTGAGCACAGGCCATCACCACGCGCTCGCCCGCGCGGTCGTGGGCGACCAGTTCCGCGAGCGTGCTGCATTCGGGCGTACAGTATTCCGGATGGGCATGGTCGTTGTAAAAGCGAGCGCCGTTTCCAAGCGCGAGATCGCTCTTGATCTCAGCAAAGGAAAGCTCGCGTCGAGTGTCCTGCTCAAAATAATTCGCTTCGTCGAAGTCCTGCCGCAACTCGGGCACGTCGAAGCCCCGGTCGTCGTGGTGCGGGTTTTCGGCCTCGTAATCCCAGCGCATACGCACGCCCGGCTCCAGCGCGCTGCGGACGAGTGCTATGGATTCGGCTACCACGTCGAGGTCATCTGCCCCGTCACGGGCGATCCCGTATTCGGTCTCAATGCCAAAAAGAATGGTGGGAGCGGCACTCATGTGCGGGGCCGCGCAGGGTTCACTCGGGTAAATCCACGCTGGCTACGGCCATCGCGGCGATGCCTTCCTCGCGGCCAACAAAGCCCATCTTCTCGTTGGTCGTAGCCTTGATACCGACTTTCTTTGGATCGAGGCCAAGGGCGGCGGCGATATTGGCCTTCATGGCCTGCACGTGCGGCATGAGCTTGGGGGCCTGGGCGATCAACGAGGCGTCTACATTCACAAGGCGGCCTTGGCGGAGAGTGACTTGGCGCGCGGCCTCCTCCAAGAAAATGCGACTGGGCGCACCTTTCCAGCGGGGGTCGGTGTTAGGAAAGAATTGGCCGATATCGCCCTCACCAATCGCGCCAAGCACAGCGTCCGTGATGGCGTGCATCAGAGCGTCGGCATCCGAATGACCATCGAGGCCCTTCGTGTGCGGAATGTCCACCCCGCCGAGAATTAGCTTCCGCCCGAGAACAAGCTGATGAACATCGTAGCCAATGCCGACGTGAATCATGGCGGTAGTTAATATTCAGTGCTGAGCATTTAATGCCAGATCAGTGGCAAGCCGCGAGGGGTTGATGTGTCCCAGACTCAAAACTGATGGCTGAACATTGAACACTGTTGCTTAGGCTGGCTTACCGCCCTTGAGTCCCTTGACCCGGTAACAGTGGAACTCGCCGAGTTCCTTGTGCACGACGGTGGTACGGTCGGCCTCGATGATCTTAAAGACTTTTTGGTAAACCTCGGGACCAATAAGCACTTCGCCGTTTCGCGCGCCCTTAGAGTAATGCGACGCGCGCGTGATGCCCGCGCCCAGCGCGATAAAGTCCATCCTCTCGCCCGTGCCCACGAAGCCATGCAGCACTTCACCGATGTGGACGCCAACGGCAAGCTCACAATGCGCGGCTTTCTGCGCCGTACGCCGGGTGTTGATCTCTTTAATTGCCTGCTCCATGGCGAGGGCGGCGCAGACCGCCTTCTCGTTCTGCTGCAAGTCGGGCTCTGGCGAGCCAAATACGGCAAAGATTTCCTCGCCGCTGGCCTTGATCAGCGTGCCGTCGTAACGGAAGACGGCATCCGTTACCGCGCCGAGGTAATCCCGCAGCATCACGGATGCGTCCGCAGGGGGTAGGCCTGCCACCACAGCGAAACCGCGCAGGTCAACGAAAAGCACGGGCAACTCGGATTTCTGCGTACCCAGATGCAGCCTTTCGAGGCGCAAGTTTTCCAACAGACGCTCCTGCACGCGGGGCGGGAACTTTACCGTGATACGGTTCAGCAGCGAGGCATTGTGCGCATTTTTCGACTGAAGATCCTGATTGAAGATGATGACAGCAATGTAATGCGCTACGGCCAACAAAAACTGCATGTCATCCTCGCTGAACGGCTCGGGATGCGCGGGATCATCGAGGTAGATCGCGCCAAGCGGCTTTTCCTTGAGCAGCAAGGGTGCGTACATCCCGGTCTCAAAGGTGACAAGTTTCTTGTCGAGGAGGCTGTCCTCGTTGTCACGATGAAGAATGAAGCCATGCCCCTCTTCCATGACGCGGCGGGCGAGCGACTCGCTGACGATGACCTCGCCCTGCGGAAGACTCGCACCCACCTGCACCCGACCAGAGGCGGGGTCGTGGAGCATGAGCGCACCGCGCTTCGCGCCGGGGATGAGCGAGATGACGCGCGCTAAAATAGCCTGCAGCATCTCTGGGAGTCGCATATCCGGCGTAAAAGAAAGCGGAACTTTGTAAAGGCTGGCGAGACGGCGCTTGAAGTCTGCATCTGCCGGGGTGTCAGCGGCGGCAGGCACAATCGCCGGCGCGGGCGACTGAGCGGCGGCGGACTTGGCGACTACGGCAACCTTGGGAGCCGCGCCGGGCTTAGGAGGCAGCACCCCGACAGGGCCGGGAGCGGGAGCCGCAGCGAACTCCAAACGGATTGAAGTTTCACCAGTGCGAATGGCACTTTGCGGCGTGACAAGCGTGCTCTCGACATATTCGCCGTCAACCACAGTGCCGTTAGTGCTCTGCGAATCCTCGATCCAGACCTCCCCGTTAGTAACCTTAATGCGGCAGTGCTTGCGCGAAACCGTCGGGTCGGCCCCTAAATCGAGGTCGGGAGCGCTCAACGGGCTGAGGCGACCGATGAGAATCTCGTTCCGCTCGAAGGTGCGAATTTCCTCACGACCCTGATAGTTGTAAATGACGCGCATGGTCTAAAATTCTTGTTTATGACATCGCTTCAAGCCTGACCAGCTATACGACTATCGCGCGGGCCGTGGAAAGGCGACGTATTAAGAGTAAATCCAATGTCGCGTCAGCGGCAAGCACATAGCGGAGGCGCCGGCGGGATGGAAGTTCCATTTCCCTCATCGGCTGGAGCGGCTGGCTGACAGGGACAAACGTTTCCTTACTTAGGTCGCCAGTGCCGGAGCACAGTCGGTGCGGTCCGTAATGATCGCGGTGGCCGCACCGCGAGCGGCGGCGATAACGCCTGGCAGCTTCGTGAGCAGGTGATCCACTTCTTCTGCCGTGTTGTAAATGCCGAGACTGAAGCGAATCGATGCCTTCGCACGCGCCGGAGACAGGCCCATGGCCGTTAGCACATGGCTTGGCGTAAGTGAACCAGTGGTGCAAGCGGAGCCGCTCGACACGCAGATGCCCTCGCGGTCCAGCAATAGCAGGATGGCCTCTGCCTCGCAGCCGTTGAAGGTGAGGTTACTCGTGTTTGGCAAGCGGTTGTCGCGGCCGCCATTACGACTCGTGTCAGGGATAGAAGTGAGAATCGTTTGCTCCAGCCGGTCACGCAGCGCACGGATACGGGTGTTTTCGTCCTGAATCGTGTTAATGGCTAGTTCCGCCGCGCGCCCAAAGCCTACAATGTAAGGGACGTTTTCCGTTCCGCCGCGCCGGCCCTGCTCCTGCCCGCCGCCGAGGAGATACGCGTGGAAAGGAGCGGTATAGCGGCAATAGAGCAGTCCGACGCCTTTGGGTGCGTGCAGCTTGTGCGCTGACAGCGAGAGGAAGTCTACGCCCAACGAATCCACGTCCACCTTTAGTTTGCCCGGCACTTGCACGGCGTCGGTGTGGTAGAGCACGCCTTGGCTGCGGCAGATGGCGGCGATTTCTTCCAACGGGAAGAGCACACCCGTCTCGTTATTCGCCCACATCACGGATACAATCGCAGTATCGGGCCGGATAGACTTTTCCAACAGGTGCAGGTCGAGCGAGCCGTCTGACTCGACGGGCAGGAAAGTCACCTCGTAGCCATGCCGACGGAGGTATTCACAATACTTCATGTTTGCCGAGTGCTCGACCGCCGTGGTGAGTACATGGCGTTTGTTAGGCTGCGTGATCAGCGCACTATGAATAGCGGCGTTGTTTGCCTCCGTGCCGCAGCTTGTGAAAACAATCTCCCGCGGATCCGCACCGATAAGCGCAGCCACTTGTTCACGCGCAAGATCCATATGCTTAACGACCTGATTGCCGAAACCATAGGCGCTCGAGGCGTTGCCCCACCGCTCGGTAAAGAACGGCATCATGGCTGCTACGACCTCCGGGGCGATCCGCGTGGTAGCGTTATTGTCGAAGTAGAAAATCCGGCGCTGGCTCATCATCACCGCCGGCTGCGGCCAGCGGAATGGGGACTTTAAGTTTGCTCCCTTAAAGCGCAAGAGAGGATTCAGCCGGTTGACGGGGCGCACTAGGTCGGGCAAGCCAAAACCGTTCGCGTCCGTCCACCGAGGAAATCTTAGCCCCTGTGGAGGAAAAAACGATGTTTACCGAACCGGTTTCAGCGATCCGGATAAGGTATATCCCGTTGCGGGCTAACCGCGAAAACAATCCCAGCTGAGATCGCTTCGGGGCATACGACGTCGCGGCGGTCAAAACAATGACGCGAGGTTGGATGGCGGCTAGCAGATCGCTCGTGAGCGGGTCGCCCTGCCCTGGAAGTCCTGCGACCACGACGTCGGCGCGCAGGTCGCCCCCGCGTGCGAGCAACGCACGCTGTCCCTCGGCGGCCAATTCGGAAAGCAGGAGCACGCGCAAACCGTTAAACTCAGCGCGCAGGACCAAAGCGCTGTCATCGGCACGGGCGAACTTTTCGGTTCCGGCCGGATGCAGCACTTCCCAGCCGGCAGCAAAGTCACCCGCGGAAATGGTTTTCCAACGGGTGGGTTCCGCTTCCAGTCGCTGAAGCGCATCTCGATAAACGGGCGACCGGAAGCGTACCGGGCTGGTGAATGTCACCGTCGGACGGAACTCGCTAGTAATCAACTCAACGCCACCGACATGCCCTTTGTCTCCGTGGGTGAGTGCGAGGTGCGGCAGCGTGGTGACGCCCTGCGCGTGGAGGAAGGGTTTCACAACCAAGTCCGCGGCCGATTCCTCACCGCAGTCCACCAATAAGTCACGGTCGCGGCCCGGCGCGTCGCTGTAAACCACGTTCGTACCGTGGCCCAAAACTGTTAAGCGCACTTCACCACGTGTGCGATGTTCTGCCACAAGCCAAACAGCGGCGAGGGCTATGAGAATTTTCGCTGCCCAGCTACGTTTGCCCGCGGTCCAGAACCACCCGGTGATGAGCAAGCCAACCGAGGTGTAGAACGCGAAGAATTCAAAGGTTGTCGGCGCGCGGACGTAAAAAAACGCCAACGGGAGCGTGGTTGTCCACCGGCTGAAGCTCACCATGCCGCGCATCGAGGCCCAGCCCGCGTGATTGAAAATGTCGGTCAGCCACGGCAACACGTCGCCGGTAATCAGCGCACCCAAGTTAGCCATGAGTGCAATCGCGCTGAGAGGCACGACAACGAGGTTCGCCAGCAGGCTCGCCGGCGTGACCAAGTGGAAGTAGTGCGCGATCAGCGGTAGCGAGCCAAGCCACGCAGCCAGCGACGTGGCGAAGCTTGCGGTCACGAAGCGCACGGGCCTGTCCAGCCAGCGCTGCCAGCGCGGGCGCAGTTCGTCGGGCAGAAAGGGATCCGTCTGAAGCAGGCGTTGGCAGACGTTCTCGAACAGCGGCAGCAGCAGCGCGATGGCGAGCACAACAAAAAACGAGAGCTGGAAGCTGGCCTGAAACAGTTGCGTGGGTTGCCACAACAGAATGATGAAGCCCGATGCGGCAAGAGAATTGAGAAGGTTGCCCGGGCGGCGCAGCGACCAACCCGCAACGATGATGGTCATCATGATGGTCGAGCGAATGGCCGAGGATTGCCAGCCTGTCGCCGCCGTGTAAAACCAGATGAGTGGCACGATGACCGCGCCACACGCGCCACGCGGGAGTTGAGCCGCGCGCAGCAGCGCAACGAGGATGCTGGCAATTAGCGCGATGTGAAGACCGCTAATCGCAAAAATGTGCATCGTACCCGAGCGCATGAACGGCTCGGCTACCTCATCGGTCAGCGCGGTGCGCCAGCCGAGAGTCATCGCCCATAGGAGCCGGAGTTCCTGGTCTTCTTCCGGCAGCCCGCGCGCCAGCGTGCGCTGCGCCCAGTCCCGGAAGCGATCAGCGAGGGGCGGTGTGGTGGGCTGGGAGACATCGGCGGCCAACCGCCAGTCGTTTGTGTCCATGCACTGGAGCTGAAACCACACGCCCTGCCACGCAAGAAACGCACGGTAATCGAACAAGCCCGGAGCCAGCGCGCCGCGCGGCTCGCG
Organism: Verrucomicrobiota bacterium; assembly: GCA_016871445.1. Classification (GTDB taxonomy): domain Bacteria; phylum Verrucomicrobiota; class Verrucomicrobiia; order Limisphaerales; family SXTU01; genus SXTU01. The sequence continues at coordinate 22,093 of VHDH01000006.1, forward strand.
TAGCACACCGGTGAGTTCCGCCACACGACCCGCAAAAAAATTTGTGGCCAATACACCTGGTGTGGTGACGGCCACCCGGCCTACGGCGGGCAGCCATTCTCCGCGACGGCGCAGTGCGGTCACATCTACCAACGCGTGCGAGCGCGAGGTGAACTGCTCGTTGCGCTCGAAGATTCGCAAGGTCGGCGTCTCCACCAACCGCGCACGCAACGTGACTATTTCCGGCTCGTCTTTCGCGACGACGCGCAAATCCACCGGGGACAGCACAGCGGTGCGCAACGCCATGTTCACCCAGCCCAGTGCGATCAGCAACGACCACAGTAGCCAGCTACGGTGCGCCGCCCACAATCCGGCGACCAAAATCACGCCTCCCGCCGCGCAAAACAGCCAGTTCACCGGCACAGGAAAACACGACCCAGCCAGCACACCGGCGACGTAAACGAGTGCCACCAGGGCGAGCGGGTGTTTGCGCGCCAAACCCGTCAACGCATTGAGCGCCGCCGCAGTCGCGGGCACGGAGGTGAGTTGGGGCTCCCCGACGTTCAAACAGTGGAATGAGCTGAGACTACTGCCCCCTGCAGGAGTTGCAATCAATTGCTCCGCAATTTTACCGGCTTACTTCGACGGACGAGGTTCCTCACCGCATCGCCACCGTCGCCACAACCAGATCAGCAGCAGGCCGCCGCCCGCTCCGGCGGTGTCGAGCGCCACGTCGGTAAGGGAGCCCTGGCGCGATGCGGTGAGGGTCTGGTGCCATTCATCGCTGGCGGCGAACGCTGCGGCTACAACGAAGGCAAAGGCGGCGTCCTTTGCCCAACCAACCTGCTTCCCTTCTAGCCGGGTGAGCCGGCGGGCGCGCCAGAGCAGGGCAGCGAGGATGGCGTAGCCCGCGGCGTGACCCGTCTTGCGCACGAAAAATTGGGCGTGATCCAAGGTGGCCGGTTTAATGTCCGGCACCAGCCAGCGCAGCAGCGGAATCAGGATCTGGGAGGTGCGGCGGGACGCGCCCATTTCGGTTGAGGCGCTGAACAGCACCGCCATCCAAAGCAGCACCGGCAGCCAGCCAGGGAGATGTTGGCGAGCGCTCAACGGCAGTTTACCCCTGCCCGGCGTAGAAGTCATCCACACGCTTAGCCACGTCGCGAAAGCTCACGTCCACTTCATAAATCTGCTTAAACTGATTCATGGCCTCCTCGGGATTGCCCGTCTTTTCCAGTACGCATCCGAGCGTGTAATGCAGTTCTTTGCGCTCCTCGTCGAAGACGGTCTTCTCCTTGAGCGCGGTATGGAGCTTGCGCGCGGCCATGTCATTCATGTTGCGCGCAGCGAAACAACGGGCGCTGTAAAGCATGGCCTGCAGGCGCTTGTGTGGGTTATTTTCGGCTTTCTGAAACTCCGGAATTGCCTCGCCGATGCGGCCCTGGTTGAATAAAAGCACGCCCAAGTCGAAGCGAATGGCTAGATCGGTGGGATACCGGTCTACGCGCGCCTTGCAATCATCAAGAAGGAACTGATCACGTTGCGCGGCGAGCGAGACCTTACGCTGCTCGTAATCCTCCTGCGCCGGGTCGAGCTGCTCTATGACTTGATTGAAGCGCCGCACGACCATGTCGTTACGCGCCTGTTCGAGTGCCGCGTCCATCGCCCCGGGAATTTCCTCAATCTTGTGATAAAACTCGATGGCTCGATAATAATTTTTCTGCTGCGCATAGAGCTCCGCGATGTTGCGCAAGAGCTTAATATTGCCCGGCTCGGCTTCCACCCGGGCGAGGTATTGCTCGATTAGGTTCTGCGACTGCGCGACGTCCTTGGTAATGCGGGATTCCTGTTCGAGTTGGGCGGCTTCCTCCTTGTTGCGCAGCGCTTGCCGGAAGCTGCCCGTGCCGTCGGCGAGTTTCTCGTAGCCGCCCTCGCTCAACGTGCGGTTGGCCGCGATGTTTTTAGCCTTCTCGTTGAGCAACGGATCCTGCGGATGATGCTTTAACAATGCACCGAGGACCGCCTCAGCTTTCTGAATTTGGCCGATGTCGAGGTACGCGTCAGCCAACCGTAGAGAAACGTCCTTGTCGGCGGGACTCTCCTGCCGCAAGGCCTCGAGGGACAGGATCGCGCTGAAATGCAACCCTGCGGCGACGGCCGCCTTGGCAAAAATGTCGTGTGCCAATCCGTTGCGTGGATCGCTGGCTAGCACCTGCTCCGCTGTGAACATCGCTTCTGTGGGCTGACTCTCAGTGATGAGCCGCGCCTTCGCCAGCGCGGGACCACTGCTAGCGCCGGCGACAAGTTTTTTGAAAAGCCCCGCGCTTTGGCCGGCCTTCTTGCCCGCTGCCCGCCTCAACGCGGTCCGGGCCGCAATGAACCCAGGCTCAGCCTTGACCACGGCCTGCAGCAACTCGATAGCGTAGTCCAAGTTGCTTCGTTCTAGCGCAGCGACGCCCTTCTCGTATTGCTCACGAACGCCGGATGAAACTTGATTCGCTTTTTTCTCAGACACCGAGCTAAACTAGTAATGGCTGAGTGAAAAATCTATTTCAAATTATTGCCGTGTGCAGGCTGCGTCGCGTTACAGCTACGGGAGAAAACTTTTTGACAAAGGCCGGGCCCGTTCCTACCGTCCGCGCCGCACTGACTGGTTGGGGTCGTAGCTCAGTTGGTAGAGCACCACAATGGCATTGTGGGGGTCAGGAGTTCGAATCTCCTCGGCTCCACCACCAGTGATTTAAGGAGTGAGCGGCATACAAGTGTTCTCGTTTTCTGACGAGAGCTTGGGAACATTTTAACGCGCCGAAAAGAGTTTTTACCCATTTCAAATTCCGGTTGGGAGGAGCAGCTGAATCACGTGTGTGACGTGGCGGGCTAAATCTACATCTTAATTAGCAATGAGGCAGAAGGTATGCGCTATGCCAAAATGACTGAGCTGACCTACGACAGCGTAAGTTGGTAATGGTCGACCTGCTGCATATTCTCCCCATTCGCACGGCGCATTGCGCCCACGAGAGGGAAGGCCTACGCTCCACGAAAAGTCTGTCACCATGCACCACCGCATCGCCTTTCGCTTATCACTGGTCTGGCTAACGTTCCTGCCTCTCACCTTTCTATGCCACGCCGCCGTCAGCCAAGGCTTCCGCGTGCCGGATGGCTTTGAGGTTTCGCTCTACGCCGGCGACGACCTTGCACATGACATCTTTTCCATGACCACGGACGCGCAAGGGCGTATCGCCGTTGCCGGCAAGGGGTACGTAAAAATCCTTCACGACACCAACGGTGACGGAAAGGCCGACCGAGCCACCCTTTTCGTGAAGGCCAGCCAGACCGGCGCGCACGGGATGTATTTCGACGGCAACGACCTCATCATTAACGGCGACGGCGGCATCCGCCGCTGGCGCGACGCCAATGGCGACGGTGTAGCCGAGGGCGAACCGGAGTTCTGGCTCCGCACCGAGCGCGACGGCGAGCATTCCGCCAATGGCATCGTAAAAGGCCCGGACGGTTGGTTCTACCTCATCTGTGGCAACGACGCCGGCATCTCCAACGAACACGCGAAACTCCCTGGTTCGCCCATCAAGCAGGTCAACGCCGGCGCGCTCGTGCGCATTTCCCCCGACGGCAAAACCAGCGAGGTCCTTGCGCACGGCTTCCGCAACCCCTACGACATTGATTTCCATCCGTACGGCCAAGTCTTCACCTACGACGCCGACGGCGAGCGCGATCACCATCTGCCGTGGTATGCTGGCACACGCATTTTTGACATCGCCGCCGGCGGCCATCACGGCTGGGTGCTCAAGGGCTGGGGCCACGCTTGGAACCGCCCGCCCGCTTGGCCCGACAACACCGAGCGTCTCTGGGAAGTCGGTCGCGGCTCGCCCACGGGTGTCTTCGTGTATCGCCACCGCGCGTTCCCGCAGCATTACCGTGACGGTCTCTTCGCGATCTGCTGGACCTTCGGTCGCATCTACTTTTTCCCCCTCACGCGGCGCGGCAGCACCTTCAACACGCAGATGGAAATTTTCATGGAGACGACAGGCGATACCGGCTTCGCACCCGTGGACGCCGTGGTCGGCCCGGACGGCGACCTGTTCATCGCCATTGGCGGACGCGGCACCATCGGCAGTGTCTTTCGCGTGAAATACACAGGCAAACTGGGAGCAGAAAAACCGTCTCTCGACCCGATGAGGCAAGTGCTTTCTGCCCCGCAACCACTCGCAAGCTGGTCGCGTGCGAAGTGGGTTCCACTTGCGAAAGAACTCGGTAAACCCGCCTTCGAACAAGCTGCCTTGAACAAGAAACTCCCTTTACTCGAACGTATTCGCGCTGTGGAGTTGCTGACGGAACTGTTTGCGGGACTGACCCCAGAGCTCGCGCATAAACTCGCTGGGAGTGGCGAACCAGAACTTGTCGCTCGCGTCGCATGGGCGCTTGCTCTTAGCCCTGACGCAACCCCGGCTGCCAAACTTCTAGTTGACCTCACTCGCCGCGACGACCCGCGCATTGCGCGCGCCGCGTGGGAAGCGCTCATCTCATTAGCCCCAAGCTTCAGTCCGACTGAAAAAAACAAAGAAAATGGGCAGCCAACCAAACTGCTTCCCTTTGAGATTATTAAGAACAAGGGACCCTTGCTCGGTGCTGATGAGATGCCCGACTGGTTTCGCGGTCTAAACTCTGATGACCGTCGCGTGCGCACTGCCACCGTGCTTGCGGCGCGGGCTATCGGCATCGAATTATTCTCTACTACTCCCCTGCCCCGCCAACTCACCGAGCGCCAACGCCTCGGCCTCCTGCGCATCTATGGCCCTGAGCGCAGCAATGACCCAAATTGGCAGTCTTACTACTTTAACAATGCCGCCTTCGTCGCCGCTACCTCGCGCGACCTGGTGACACGGCTAGACGCAATACGCCTACTACAATTAGGCCTTGGCGACGTGAAGCTGGTGCAAGATAAGCCGGATACCTACGACGGCTTTGTAGCCAGCCAAACTGAGGACATTCCTACACCACTGCGCAATCACGTCGTCGAACGCCTAGCGCCCACCTTTCCGTCCGGCGACGCCGACCTCGACCACGAACTTGGCCGCCTGCTCGCGATGCTCTCCGCCAACGCGCCGGGCTTGCTCAAACGCGTCGCGGGGAGAATCACCGAGAGAAGCACCGTGGAAAATGACATTCACTACTTAATGGTCGCGGCACGGCTGCCGTCGGCGCGCGACGCTGAAACCACCGCCCGCATCGCCGACGCCGTGGCCGGGCTGCAGCACAAGATGATCGCACACAAAAAGGAGCCGAGCCGTTTTTGGCCCGCCCGGGTGGCGGACATGTTTAGTCGGTTGTTAGAGCATGACGCGGCGCTGGCTGAGGCCATCATTTCCGCACAGAACTTCTCCCTGCCCGACCACGCCCTACTCGCCGAGCGGTTGCCCAGAGCCATCCAGCCCGCCGCTGCAAAATCGCTTTTGGCCACCCCACGTTGGAGCCCCGAACTCATCGTTTTCCTCGCCGGGCTGCCGGATGCGGAGCTGTTTCCCGCGCTGCGCCTGCATTGGTCGCAAGCTAGCCTGCAAGATGCCATCATCCGTGTCCTCGCCCGCAGCCCGCAGCCCGAGGACCGCGATCGCTTCGTCTCTGCGCTTGGCTCCTTCCAGCCCGCAGTGGTGGAACTCGTCGCGAAGTCGCTGGGCAAACTGTCCGGAGACGCCGCGCCGAAGGAACTTTACGCAGCAGTAGCTTCACTTCGCCGCCATTGTGCCTCGCCGCGTGAGAGAGCTGCGCGCACGGCTCTCGCGGAGTTGCTCGCCAAGTGGAGCGGCCAGTCCATCGCCGTCACGGAAACCGGCGACCTTGCTACAGCCTACGCGCCGTGGTTCAACTGGTTCGCGCAGGCGCATCCCGTTGACGCGAAGGAACTGCTCGGCGGCAATGAGGACACAACTGCTTTTTTGAAACGGCTTCCTGCCATTGCGTGGGATGAGGGCGATGCCGAGCGTGGCCGTAAACTATATGAGGAACGCATGTGTCACCGCTGTCATTCCACCAGCACGCGCATCGGCCCAGACCTGAAGGGCGTGGCGACCCGGCTTGCGCGCGACGACTTGTTCATCGCCATACTCGACCCAAGCCGTGACATATCACCAACGTATCTACCGAAATTGCTCACCACCAAATCCGGTGCGACCTACACCGGCTTCATGGTCTATGACGCGCCGACGGCCAAACTCGTCCAAACCGGCCCGGACACAACGGTGCGCCTCATCGGCGATGAAGTGACGAGCGTGACAGACACACGCGTGTCGCTGATGCCGTCGGGCTTGCTTAGCGGGTTGAAGGACTCCGAGGTCGCGGACTTTTATGCGTTCCTAAAAACGTTGAAGAAGTGAGCCGCCGGCACGCTGTCCGAGACGGGAAAGCACAAATAAATTTGGCGCCAGCTTATGGCTCCAGTTGCCGCGTTCTGCGAGTGGCTGCTTGATCACCATCATCACCTCCCACTGGGAATGAAGTGAGCGTTCAACCCCGCTTGACAGCAAGTGTCAGTCCGTGTTTCCAGTTCAATTCCCGATGAAAGCGTTGGCCAAAGCCGACCTACTCTGCAGCAGCAGGCGGGTCAGTGATGATGTTCGTCGCTGGGCGGAAGGCAACCGATCTTGCCGATCGCCGCGACCGTGCCGAGCACCGCGATGGCCAGCGGCCAGAACGATGCCTTGGTGGGATGCACGGTCATATACACGCCCCAGCCAAGAAACAGCCCGATTGCTAACCATACGAACAGAGCCTTGAAAAAGTTCATATGGGCAGATTAACGACAGGCCGCGGGCTGGCAAGCGCTGGTTTGCCGAGCGGCTTCTGGGAAAGACATTTTGGGCAGATTGCGTTTGCCGCGCTGTCAGCCCGAAGCTAGAAACTCGCTCCGATGTCTAACGAAATCAAAAATATCCAAGGCGAGCGCATTGACCACACCTTCCACCAAGGCGACGCAAGCGCGCGACGCGTTGTCGTGCTCGGGCATGGCGTGACGGGAAACAAAGATCGCCCGTTCATCGTGGCGCTGGCCGAAGGGTTGGCGGCGGCAGGCATCAACGCGTTGCGCATTTCCTATTCTGGTAATGGTGCGTCCGGCGGCAAATTCACCGACGCGACCATCACGAAGGAAGTCGCCGACCTCGGCGCCGTGCTCGACGCTTATGCGGGTTGGCACATCGGCTACATCGGCCACAGCATGGGTGGCGCTGTGGGCGTGCTGCGCGCCAGTCAAGACGAGCGCATTCGCCTGCTCGTTTCGCTAGCGGGCATGGTGCGCACGGCGGACTTCGCGCGGCGCGAGTTCGGCAGTGTGACGCCAGGAGCGGGCTTCATGTGGGACGACGAGAAATGCCCGCTCTCGCAGGCCTATATGAATGACCTCACTCAAATCGGCACGGTGCTCGACGCTGCGCCCAAGATCAAAATCCCGTGGCTGCTCGTCCATGGCACAGAAGATGACGTGGTACCCATCCAAGACTCCCGGGACATCCTCATTCGCGCGGGCAACGATGTGAAATTCCTCGCGATACAAGGCGCGAATCACGTCTTCGCCGGCGGGCACACCGCACCGATGATTACAACCGTGGTGAACTGGGTGAAAGCGCGGTTTTAAACCCCCGCCACCGTGCCGTGCATTGGCTGCGTGAAGCAATTGATGGGGCCGTATCTCAGTTCAAAGAATCGGTGAGTGCTTATGACGCCTGCTCAACGCCAAGCCATTCTCGCCATCGTCAAGGCCGGCAACAAAATCGAGGCCATCAAATTGTCTCGGGAGGCTGCGGGCATGAGCTTAGCCGAGGCGAAGGATTTTGTGGAGCAGTTGGAGATGTCGCCGAACGCACCTCAATCGCCAGCGGGCAATTCGGCGGGGGCCTTGGCCCCGATTGCTGACCTACTGTTCAAGAGTGAAAAGATTTCCGCCATCAAACTCTACCGCGAGCAGGTAAAACCTGGCATCGGACTGGCCGAGGCGAAGCTGGAAATCGAGCGGCTCGAAGCTGGGTTGCGAGCTCAGCACCCAGAGAAATTCACCGCCCCAGCCCAAAAGTTCACCGCCCCAGCCCAAAAGTATGGGTGCATGGCAACTCTGGCCGTGCTTGCCGCGCTGTTCGGTGTATTAGTGTGGTTTGTGTTCTGAAATGACTCCCACCGAACTTGCCGAGTGCCTCGCCGCACCGAATCCGCCGCACTTGCTGGATGTACGGCAGCCAGATGAATTTGCTGTTGTGGCGCTGCCTGGCGCGAAGCTGATTCCATTGAACGAGTTACCAGAACGAGTAGGTGAGTTGGCGGGATGGCGCGAGCAGATGGTGGTCGTGTATTGCCATCACGGGATGCGCAGCGCGCACGCGATTAGCTGGCTACGGCAGAAGGGGTTCACAAAATTGCACAACTTGTCGGGCGGGATTGACCGATGGTCGCTGGAAGTGGACGCACATGCACCGCGCTATTGAGTCGGTTGCCACCCGCCCAAAAGAGGCGCAAACGTAGTTTCCGCTTCTTTTCGGGCGGCGTTGCTTTAAAAAAAGCCCATGAACAAACGAAGGGCGCGGATTCGTCGCGCGACCAACGAGACAAAAATACGTCTCGACCTGAATGTGGATGGCAACGGCAAGTCCGCCATTCGCACCGGTGTGCCGTTTCTCGATCACATGCTCACGCTATTCGCGAAGCATGCGGTCGTGGACCTTCAGCTGCGCTGCCATGGTGACCTCGATGTGGACGCTCATCACACCGTAGAGGATTGTGGGATCGCGCTGGGGCAAGCGTTCGGGCGTGCGCTCGGAGACAAAAGGGGCATCCGCCGCTACGGGACAGGTTTCAATCCACGCAATCCTTTCACCGGAGAGGCTTTTGTGCCGATGGATGAGTGTCTGGCCCGCTGCGTGATTGATTTCAGCGGGCGGCCCTGCCTCGTATGGCGTGGGATGGACGACCTGTCGCTGAAAAAGATTTCCAAGTTGGACCGAACGCAAGACATGTCGAGCGCGTTCCGGTTTGGGCTTGCGCGGGAGTTTTTTCAAGGCTTCGCAAATGAAGCGCGTTGTAACTTGCACTTGGAACTGCTTTACGGCGGCGAGCCTCATCATGTGGTGGAGGGACTATTCAAGGCGTTTGCGAAGGCCACGGATTTTGCCTGCCAACGCGACCCACGGATTGCCGGTAAGATTCCTAGCACGAAAGGCAAATTGTAGCCGGCATGGCGAAAGCGATTGACCATAAGACCGCACCCGACGTGAAGCTGGTGGCCGCCTCTCAGGCCGGCAACATGCAGGCATTTGAGGAACTGGTCGCGCGGCACCGGGACAAGATTTACGCCCGTGCCTTCAGCATGATGCGCAACGAGGAGGAGGCAATTGACCTGTCGCAGGAGGCTTGGGTCAAAGCTTGGCAGCGGCTCAAGCAGTTCCAAGGTGATTCCAGTTTCGCCACTTGGATGACCCGCATCGTCATCAACCTGTGCTTGGACCAACTACGGCGACAGAAGCGAACGAGAGCGGAGTCCATCGAGCAACTGGATGAAGAATTGGGCGGAGTGGAACGTCAGATGCCGATAATAGCGACAAATCCGTCGCAAGGATTGGAACGATCCGAACTGCGAAAGCGAATAGATAAGGCTATGAACCAGCTTTCTTACGAGCACCGCACCGTGCTGATCCTGCATGAATTTGAAGAGATGGAATACAAGCAGATCGCGAAAGTTATGAACTGCTCCATCGGGACAGTGATGTCTCGGCTCTTTTACGCCCGGCGGCGACTGGCGTCGCTGCTACAAAGTTTGAAGAAAGAACAGCAAAGTTAAATCTATTGAAGTGAAGTTGAGGCAGTTTATGAGTACGGAATTAAAATTGCAGGCCCGGTTGGATGGGGAACTCGACGCCCGCGAGGCGCGCGAGATCGATGCCTTGGTGGAGCAAAATGCGCAGCAAGCCGCCCTAATGCAGGAACTCTCTTGGACCAAGGCCGCCATCGCCGCCGGGGACGTCGAAGTGGCTCTCCCAGAAACCCGCGAGTTTTACTGGAGCAAGATTGCCCGCGCCATCGAGGCCGAAGAACGCAAGGCCGCCACCGCGGCCCCTGCCGAACGCTCTGGTTGGCTCAAGTTCTTTTACCCGGCCACGGGTCTGGCCGCCATGGCTGCTGTAATGTTTGTCATCAGCGGCAGCCGCTCGAACGACGGCGTAGACACCGAAAGCGTGCCCGAGGACATGAACGCAGTTAGCTTCCGTTCCGAGGCGGAAAAGATGTCCGTAGTTTATGTGGCTGACGAGTACGGAAGCTTCAGCCCGGTCGGACAGGAAGTTAAAAATGAACCTGAAGCCGACAAGTAACCTGTCGCGTTGGCAGATCCTCGTCTTGTTGCTGGGGCTTGGCTGGGGATTCTACCAGTGCACGTATGCTTCAGTGCCGGCGGAAACCCGTGTGCAAGCCGTACTCGTTTGGGGCACGAACGAAACTCAGCCAACCGGCAAAGGCCTAAAGGAACTGGACACGAAGCTACGGGAGCGACTGGCTAACATTTTCAAATGGCGGAACTACCTAGAGGTCAGCCGAAATAATGGTAACGTCACCACCAGCAAGCCTCAAACGCTCAAGTTGAGCGAGGATTGCGTGGTGGAGGTCAAAATCCTGCCCGAGAACCTCGCCGAGGTGAAGTTTATCAGCAAAGGGAAAACCATTGCCCGCCGCCATCCTCTTGGCAAAACAGAGGCGCTGGTTCTAGGCGGCGATGACAAGAATAACACCGCATGGTTTGTGGTGGTTAGCTTCAACTAACGGCTCCCCGCTGCCGTTATTTTAGCTGGTTTTCCGACTGGCCTTTCCGGCTCTCATTCTTTTCAAAAGTCCAATGTAAACTACGGGCTACCAGCTTGCCTCCCACCGCAAGCGGTTGAATCCAACCGAATTTTGCGACCCAACTAATAGTATTTCTCGCCGTATTTACGGGCGGAAATAAGCATTGTCGCCAGAGGCGCTTTCCGGTAGTTTTTTGGCCGTCCTGAAGTCAGCTGGGCAGGTCGTTTTAGGCCGGGTATTCCGATGCGTTTTGGCTGCCTTCGCGACGCCATTCTACCGAACAATGTCCGCCGAATCCGCGACTTACGACGCCTCAAAACTCAGCCAGCTCAAGGGCCTCGAAGCGGTCCGCAAAAAGCCGGGCATGTACATCGGCGGGACGGATGAACGAGCGCTGCATCACTGCGTGTCCGAGGTGCTGGATAACTCGGTGGACGAGCATCTGGCGGGGCATTGCGACCGCATCGAAGTGGCGATTCATCTGGATGGTTCCATCTCCATTCGGGACGACGGGCGAGGCATCCCTGTGGACATCAACAAAGACAGCGGCTTGCCGGGCGTGGAACTGGTGCTGACGACCCTGCACTCCGGCGGCAAATACGGACAAGGCGGCTATAAGTTTTCCGGCGGTACGCACGGCGTTGGGGCGAAGTGTGTGAACGCGGTGAGCGAGTGGTTTGAGGTAGAGGTGTCACGCGGCGGCGAGGTGCACCACATGGAATTCAAGCGCGGGCAGACGGTGAAGAAACTCGCGGTCATCGGCAAGGCGAAGGGCACGGGCACGTTCATTACGTTCAAGCCGGACCCGGAGATTTTTAAGGAGACCACGGAGTTCAAGTTTGAAACCATCGCCCAGCGGTTGCGAGAGCTGGCTTTTTTGAACAGCGGATTGGAAATTGCTTTCCTCGATGAGCGCAAGCAAAGCGGCGAGCCGGAGAAGTATTACTACAAGGACGGCATCGAGGAGTTCGTCAAGCAACTCAACAAGAGCAAGCAGGCGCTGCATCCCAAGGTCATTATTGTCCGCAAGGAGCAAAAGGTCACGACGGCAGAGAAGGAGGTCGAGGTGCATGTGGAGGTCGTCCTGCAATACAACGACAGCTACAACGACCAAGTGCTCTGCTACACGAACACGATTCACAATCCCGACGGCGGCGCGCACTTGAGCGGCTTCCGTAGCGCGATGACGCGGGCCATCAATCAATACGCGAAGGCGAATGACCTGCTGAAAGACAAGGATCCTCAAATTACCGGTGACGACGTGCGCGAGGGGCTGACGGCGGTCATTTCAGTGAAGCACAGCGACCCGAAGTTCGAGTCGCAGACGAAAGTGAAGCTCATTTCACCCGAAGTGGACGGCATTGTTGGCTCAGTGACCTACGAGGGATTGATGGTGCACTTCGACGCGAATCCGCCCGTAGCGAAGCGCATTTTGGACAAGGCATTGAATGCCGCGCGTGCACGTGAGGCAGCGCGCAAGGCGCGCGAGGCTGTCCGCAAGACCGCGCTGACCGGCGGCGGGTTGCCGGGCAAGCTGGCCGATTGCTCTGACCGCGACCCAGTGAATACAGAGCTCTATATCGTCGAGGGTGACTCCGCCGGTGGCTCCGCGAAGCAGGGACGCGACCGGAAATTTCAGGCGATTCTTCCGATTCGCGGCAAGCTCATCAACGTGGAAAAGGCGCGCTTGGACAAGGTGCTTCAGAACAACGAAATTCGGACGATGATTACCGCCATCGGCACAGGCATCGGCGATGGCGAGGGCGAAGGGGCGTTCGACCTCAACAAGCTGCGTTACCATAAAGTCATCATCATGACCGACGCTGACGTGGACGGCTCGCACATCCGCACGTTGCTGCTCACGTTCTTTTACCGACAGATGCCGCAGCTCGTGCGGCAGGGCTTCGTGTATATCGCGCAGCCGCCGCTTTACTCCGTCACACGCAAGAAACGCACGGACTACGTGGACGACGACGCGCAGCTTAACCGCATCCTGCTGCAAAACGGCACGGAGGAAGTTCGGTTGAAAAACCTAGCGGACGGGCGTGAATTCACGCCAAAACAGTTGGAGGAAATTCTTACACTGCTGGAGGCGCTGGACAAATACGCCACCTTCATCCGGCGACAGGGAGGAGATTTCGCCGCTTATGTGGAAAAACGTGACGCGAAGCACGCCTTCCCGGTCTATCTCATCAAAGTGCGCGAAGGGAACGACGAGACGGTTCATTACTTCAGCACTCTGGCCAAGGTGGAGGTGTTTAAGTCCGAGAATCCCGACCTTTATGCCGAAGGCGAGGCGCGGGAGAAGGCTGAAAAGGCCCGCACACAATCGCGGCGTGCCGTGGGCGTGGACTTGCACCTAGAGAGCAAAGCGATCGGCGACTTACTGAGCAAACTGGGGAAGAAAGGCCTCGCCGTAGACCATTACGCCGCACAGGACAAGCCGCTGTTCGAACTGACCGAGGGCGAAGGCGAACGCGCCTCTGCGACCCCGCTCTTCTCCATTCCCGAAATTCTTGAGGGCGTGAAGGCCGTCGGGAAAAAAGGTATTCAGATTTACCGCTTCAAGGGCTTAGGCGAAATGGACGCTAAGGAGCTCTTTGAGACCACGATGAACCCGGTGAAGCGCAAGCTGCTCCGCATTGACCTCACGGACGCCGTCGAAGCCGAGGAGATGTTTGTCCGCCTGATGGGCGATGAGGTCGAGCCGCGCCGACAGTTCATCGAAGACAACGCCCTAAATGTGCGAAACCTAGACGTGTGATCAATTTCACCCTTTTCGCACCGCCCCGACATGGCTGAAGAAATTACTCCCCCTACTCCGCCCGCCCAGCCCACTGGCTCCGCTTACACACAGGGCGAAAAAATCACCAAAATTAACGTCGCCGACGAGATTAAGAACTCGTTCCTCGACTACTCGATGTCCGTCATCATCTCGCGCGCGTTGCCCGACGTGCGCGACGGCCTCAAGCCCTCGCAGCGCCGCATCCTTTTCGCGATGCATGAGCTGTCGCTTTTCCCCGGGCGCAAGCATTACAAGTGCGCCAAAATCTGCGGGGACACCTCCGGCAACTACCACCCGCACGGTGAAGCGGTGATTTACCCCACGCTTGTCCATATGGCGCAACCGTGGGCGATGCGCGAGAAGCTCGTGGACGGCAAAGGCAACTTTGGCTCCGTAGAGGATGACCCGCCCGCCGCGATGCGTTACACCGAGGCGCGCCTCACACATCTCGGCGCGGCGCTGATGTCCGACATGGAGCGGGACACTGTGGACTTCGTCCCGAACTACGATGAGCGGATGACGGAGCCGACCGTCTTTCCGGCGGCTTTTCCAAACCTGCTGGTCAATGGCGGCACCGGCATCGCGGTCGGCATGGCCACGAACATGCCACCGCATAATCTCGGCGAAGTCATTGACGGCATCTGCGCGCAGATTGACGACCCCGCCATCACCATTGCGGGCTTGATGAAACACATCAAGGGCCCCGACTTTCCCACCGGTGGCTTCATCTGCGGAGTCGAGGGCATCAAGAACTACTTCGAGACCGGGCGTGGCTCCATCAAACTACGGGGTAAGATTGGCAGCGAGGAGTTGCGGGGCAACCGCGAGCAACTCGTGATCACGGAAATTCCCTTCAATGTAAATCGCGCGGCGCTGGAAGGCAGCATTGCCGACCTCGTCAATGAGAAGATCCTCACTGACATATCTGCGATGCGCAACGAGTCGGACGAGCACTGCCGCCTCGTCATCGAGTTGAAGCGCGATGCAGTTCCAAAGGTCGTCATCGCCAACCTTTTCCAACACACGCAGCTTGAAATCTCTTTCAGCGTTAACGCTCTCGCGATTGACCACGGCAAGCCCAAGACGCTGAATCTCAAACAGCTCATTTCAGCTTACGTTGAACATCGTCGGGAGGTTATTCTTCGCCGCACGCGCTTCGAACTGAATAAAGCCGAGGAGCGCGCTGAACTGCTCGAAGGTTACCTCGTTGCCCTCGCAAACCTTGACGAATTCATCCACATCATCCGCAGTAGTGCCAATAAGGAGGAAGCCCGCGTTAAGCTCCTCGCCTTTGAGTGGACACGCGAGCAGGTTGAGCGTTGGGGCATTCTCATCCGGCACGAGAGCCAGCTCACCGAGGGACGTTTCGCTCTCAGTGAGCGACAGGTGGATGCCATTCTCGAACTCCGTCTTTACCAACTCACCGGCTTGGAAATCGACAAGGTCGAAGCCGAATACAAACAGCTCCTCGAGGTCATCAAGGACTTGCTCGACATCCTTGCGAGGGAGTCGCGCGTCATGGCCATCATCAAAGCCGAGCTGAAGGCGATTAAAGAGAAGCACGCCACGCCGCGCCTCACGCAGATTGTCCCCGACGAGGGCGAAATCGCTATCGAAGATCTAATCGCGAACGAGGGCGTCATCATCACCCTCACTCACGCTGGCCTTATCAAGCGCACCGCCGTCTCCGCTTATCGTGCACAGCGCCGGGGCGGCAAGGGCGTCATTGGCATGACCACGCGCGAAGCCGACACGCCGGAAGAAAGCGACTTCATCGAACACCTGTTCACCGCTAGCACGCACGACTACCTCATGTTCTTCACGAACACCGGCCGCGTGTATGTCGAGCGGGTCCATGAAATCCCCGACATGGGCCGCGCTTCAAAGGGGCGCAGCATCGCCAACCTTCTTGAACTTAAAGCCGACGAAAAAATAGCCGCGCTCATCCGCATCCTGTCGAAGACCAACGCGAACAAAGAAGACATAACCTGGCAACAGTCTGGCGAACTGTTTTTCGCCACGCAGCAGGGCACCGTGAAAAAGACTTCGCTCATCGACTTCGCTAACGTTCGCAAGGGCGGCATTATCGCCATTACGATTGATGCGGGCGACCGGCTGATTGACGTAAAGCAGACGCGCGGCAATGCGGTGGGCGACGAGGGGGATGACGTAGTACTCATTACCAAGGACGGTATGAGCATCCGTTTCAGCGAGACCGACGTGCGCTCGATGGGCCGTTCCGCCGCGGGCGTGAAGGGCATCACCTTGGAGAAAGGCGACGAAGTCGTGGCACTCGCCGTGGTCGTGCCCGATGCGGCCCTGCTGGTGGCCGGCGAAAACGGCATCGGCAAGCGCACCTCCTTCGACGAATACCTCGTGCAAGGCGAGAGCGGCACGCGCAAGCAATCGCGCGGCGGCAAGGGCCGCATCACAATGAAAGTCGGTGACAAGACCGGCGGCGTAGTGGGCGCACTCACCGTACGCGACGCCGACGAAATCATGCTCATCACCGCCGGCGGACAGATGGTCCGCACCTTCGTGAAAGACATCCGCGAAGCCGGCCGCAACACGATGGGCGTGAAGCTTGTGAACCTCGATGCCGGCGACAAGCTCCAGGCCATCGCCCCCGTTATTAGCGAGTCCGCAGGCGACGAGCCGGCCCCGGCTGCCTGAGCCGGCCCGAGTGGCCTACTTGTTGTCCGCGCCCGCCGACTGAAGTTTCTCGGGCAGTTCCGCCAATGGCGTAACCTCGAGTACGTCGTCGAAATACCAAATACGGTTGTCAGCCTTCTTGTGACCCACGATGCGTGCGGGATACTTCACGCCGGAGGAGTGAGTTTTCCAATCTGAGAAGCGGTGGATGTCGCTCCGCCAGTCAATCCGCGCCAACAAATCCGTGCCCTTCGCGAAGTAGAGTTCCATGGCGGGCTTCACGGGGCCGCTCACGCGCAAGCCCCACAGCTCAGTCTCACCGTCCTTCATGTCCGGCACCACATCCACCGACGAGCCTGCATCGGTCAACGCGCGGAGAGTCCACGCCCACACGAGGAAGACCGCCGGTTCATCTTTGCGCTCCGAATAGCCGGCCTGCGTCTTGAGCCACCAGTGCGCAGGCGCATCCAGCACGCTCTCGCGCTTCGCGCCAAAGCCGGTGTCCGTAGCCCCAATCAGCACGCGATCCTTGAAGCTAAACCAGCGCAACTGCACCGCCGGACCGCCAATGGCCGCGATCGCCCGTGCGACGAGAGGCTGCGCGGCCGCGCTGACGACGCCATTGGTGGGAGCCTGAGCGGACTTGGAGTCGGCAGCGGAAACGTGTGCGCCAGCGAGGGCGCAGAGGAGGAGCAGGCAATTGAGCTTCATGGAGAGTCGTTCAGCGGGTGACGATGCCGTTCATGCGCACCACTTCGAAGTCCCGGCCCCGGATGCGCTTCAGGGTCGCGATCTGTTCGTCGTTCCAGCGCGGGTCTGGCGCGCCGCTGAGAAACCAGTCGCCTCCGTTGTCCGCGACCATCATCCCGTAGCGCTTTAAAGCGGTAAGAATGACTTGGGCCAGAGGCGGGAACTTGCTGATGTCCACGCTGGCCTTGAGACGCACTCTCATGCCCATCGGCGGGAGGTTGGCATCGGTGTTGCGGCTGGCGAAGTGCGTGGCCGGCGGCACGTAAGCGCGGCGCGAGCGCATGACGGTGAACCGCAGCGCGTGGTGAATGGCCTGCTGCTCCATCACCTCGTCATAGCGCACCAAGCCGGGAAAAACCGGCAGCCCGGCGGCGTCCGCTGAGGTCCAGCCGGCAGGCCGCAGCTTATTCGAGTTCAGGTCGAAAACCGCGCCCGAGCCAGCCTTCCATGTCTTGCCGCCATCCTGCGGGTAGGCGGAAAAGGTTTCGTAAAGTTTCCACGAGTCTCGTTCGATCACGAGCACATGGCGGTCGCCCTTCGCTTTGGGTCCACCTTCGATGGGCGCGTCCGGCGGGATCGGATACGGGCCGGGGTCACTCTCGTCCGCATACTCAAAACGCACGGGCACGCGCAGCTGATTGCTGTCCACGACCACATACGGAATGCCGCTGGGCGCACCCTGCCAGACGGTCCCGAAATCCGGGTGCAACCGTTTGTCTAAGCCGATGCTAGCGACAAGGGCGTCCGAATTTGCGTCTACGGGGTCGCGCGAAACGTCGCGGTTCCACGGGTTGTCGGCCGGGAATGGCCGACGGCCTTTGAGCGATACATTCGGCCCAAGCAGAATCGGCTCGGCAGCGACAGCGGCTCTTTGAAACGCCGCCGCCGCGAGCGCACCGATCAGGCGGCGACGGGAGAGGCGGGGAAAATTCAGTTTCATTTTGGGGTTGCGGAAGTGGCGGCCGACGGGCGCGGTCGGGGCGGCAAAAAAAGGCCCGCCAAAAGAGCGAACGCTGGGCAAACGCGACGCATTTTTTTGGACGGCATGAACTAAGCAAGGAGTCAGAAAGAGTGCAACGCTCGTAAATGTCACTCGACTTGGCCGTCACACTTTCGGACATTCCCGCGCGCCGAATATGCACGACGACATCCAGTTCCTCAACCGTCACACGGGCCGCGTGGAGACGGAGCAGGTTTATGGTGAAGGATTCCTCCGCTGGATTTACGGCTCGCTCACGGGCCGACTCGCGCTGCACGCGGTCGCCAAGCGCGCGTTTTTCTCCCGCTGGTATGGCTGGCGGATGAGCCGACCGGCCAGCCGCGCGAAGATCGCGCCGTTCATTCGCAAATTCGGCGTGGACACGGGCGAGTTCTGCGCCCCGCCCGAATCCTTTCGCACTTTCAACGAGTTCTTTTATCGCAAACTCAAACCCGGCGCGCGGCCCATCGCGGGCGCGGCGCGGACGGCGGTGTTCCCGGCAGACGGGCGACATCTTGGCTTTCAGGACGTGTCTCTAATGGCGGGCATTTTTGTGAAGGGAGAGGTCTTTAGCCTCGCTGAGTTGCTACGTGATAACGAGTTGGCCGTGCGCTTCCAGCGCGGCGCGATGGTGCTCTCGCGGCTTTGTCCGGTGGACTACCATCGTTTTCATTTTCCCGTGAGCGGATTCGCCACCGAACCGCGCCTAATCAATGGCTGGCTTTACTCGGTCAACCCCATCGCGCTACGGCGAAACATCCACATCTTTACTGAGAACAAACGTGCCCTCACTCGTATCGAGTCGCCGGAGTTTGGTACGGTACTGATGCTCGAGGTAGGTGCGACCAACGTCGGCAGCTTTGACTACACCTTCACCCCAAACGCGCAAGTGACGAAAGGCGCAGAGAAGGGCTATTTTAAATTTGGGGGCTCGTCCACTATCACGCTCTTTGAGCCAGGCCGCCTACGGCTAGATGCAGATTTGATCACGCAAACGGCCGAACGACGGGAACTTTATGCGCGAATGGGCGAGCAACTTGGTGTCGCAACATAACCTTACGCAAGGACTAGAAAGCAGCGGGATACCGGTGTGCCCTCACCCCGCAGCCACTGCCAAACGACCTTGCCAAGGAAATAACCCAGCGAATTGCCGGCGTACAATGTCACCCGAGGGCAAAGCCAAACCTCGGCGACGGAACCTTCGACCTCACTAATGCTACCTGAAATCGCGCTTCCAAATCGCGCCAGTTTGAGCCATTTTTTCACTGCAAATGAGTGCAGCTAAGGACATGTCTGGGGAAGGGATCATTACCCGTGACCTGATTGTCGCCAACAAGGTCGGCATTCATGCCCGGCCCGCCGCGATGTTTGTCAAGATCGCCAGCCGCCACACCTGCGACATTTTTTTGGAAAAGGACGGAGAGAAGATCAACGGCAAAAGTATTATGGGCCTGCTCATGCTCGCCGCCGGCCCGGGCAGCCTCCTCAAGCTCGAGGCTAACGGTAAGGACGCCGCTCAGGCCGTTGCGGAGATCGAAGAGTTATTTCAGCGGAAGTTTGATGAGGAGTAAGAATTAGTGCGTGGTGCGTGACCTCTACCAGACGCACTCAGGGCAGCCCCTTGAACAGGGTGGAGGTTGCCGACTTTGAACCTTGAACTTTGAAGCCTGAACTTTAGCTTCCGCCCCGTGTCCGCACCTGACTTTAACATCAAATACGTAGCGCATCTCGCTCGACTAAAACTTTCGCCCGAGGAGGAGCAGCAGCTCGGCGCGCAACTCGGCCATATTCTCGGCCACATTGAGAAGCTCAAAGAAGTGGACGTGACGGGTGTCGAGCCGACGGCACACGCCTTCCCGCTTGTGAACGTGTTTCGCACCGACGAGCCGCGTCCCGGTCTGAGCACCGAGGAAGCCCTCCGCAACGCGCCCAAACAATCCAGCGGCCTCTTCGTTGTGCCCAAGGTCGTCGAGTAACCCGCTGCACCCGTCCGCTTTTTCTGCACCCCGCTTCGCCGTGCTCCACCGCCTCACCATTTCCGAACTCACCGCTCGCCTCGCCCGTCGCGAAGTCTCCGCTCGCGAGGCCATGCAAGCGTGCCTTAATCAGATTGCCGATGTGGATGGCGACATCCGCGCCTTCATCAGCCACGACCCGGCCGACGCGCTCACCCAAGCAGATGCGGCGGACAAAGCGATTATCGCGGGAGCTGACTTCGCTCGCCAGCCGCTGCTTGGCGTGCCAATCGCCCTAAAAGACGTGCTGGCCGTAAAGAACCAGCCGTTAAATTGCTGTTCAAAAATTCTCGGCAACTTCCGCTCACCCTACGACGCAACGGTCGTGGAGAAACTGAAGGCGGCGGGCGCGCTTATCTTTGGCCGGCTGAACATGGACGAGTTCGCGATGGGCAGCTCGACGGAGAACTCCGCTTTCCAAACCACGCGTAACCCGTGGGACACCGCACGCATCCCGGGCGGAAGCTCCGGCGGCAGCGCGGCGGCGGTCGCGGCGGACGAATGCATCGCGTCGCTCGGCAGTGACACCGGCGGTTCTATTCGTCAACCGGCGGCGCTCTGCGGTTGCGTGGGGCTGAAACCAACTTACGGACGCGTCTCGCGTTACGGCCTCGTGGCCTTTGCCAGTTCACTTGACCAGATCGGCCCGTTCACCAAGGACGTGCGCGACGCGGCGACCGTGCTCGAAGTCATCAGCGGTCAGGATCAACGCGATGCGACCAGCATCCCGCAGCCCGTCCCGCCTTACACAAAGGCCTTGACGGGTGACATCAAGGGACTGCGCCTCGGCTTACCGAAGCAGTTTATGGTTGGCGGCCTCGACCCTGAGGTAAAACGCGCCGTGGATGCCGCCGTCACGCACCTGCAATCCCTCGGGGCCACCGTTCAAGAAGTCTCCCTGCCCCACACCGATCACGATGTCGCAGTTTATTACATCATCGCGACAGCGGAGGCCTCCGCCAACCTCGCACGATTTGACGGTGTGCGCTACGGCGCACGCGTGGACGGCGCAGACCCCTTGGAGATGTATGGCAACACGCGCGGCGCAGGCTTTGGTGCGGAGGTCAAGCGCCGCATCATCCTCGGCACCTACGTTCTGAGCAGTGGTTACTATGACGCCTACTACCTGCGCGCGCAGAAAGTCCGCACGCTCATTCGGCGGGACTACCTACGCGCCTTCGAGCAAGTTGATGTTATCGTCGCGCCCACCACGCCCACACCTGCGTTTAAGGTCGGCGAAAAGTCCGGCGATCCGCTCCAGATGTATCTCTCGGACATCTTCACCATCGGCTGCAACCTTGCCGGCATTCCCGGCCTAAGCCTTCCCTGCGGCTTCGCGCCTATCGCAAAACCCGGAATGCCGCACGCGAAACTGCCCATCGGCCTACAACTGCTTGGTAAACCCTTCGCCGAGGAAACCATCCTGCGCCTTGCCCACGCCTACGAGCAAAGCACGCCATGGCACCAGGAACGGGCACTCTGACCGCTGGCTTTCAATCCATAAGCGACACCTCCCACACCGGAAAACGTAAGCAACTCACCGAGAGCTCCTAAATTAGTCAGTTGGAAGGCTAGAACCTACCAAGCTCCTGCCGAAGCTGCATGTAATCAGCCTCAAACTTGCGAGGTGTTTGATGAATAGGGGTCGCTTATTTGACTACCCACCGCCAGCCACTCTATTGCCATTGGCAAGCAGCATTTTTTCCATTCTCTCGCCGCTGCTGCACGACTAGCCTGCACCCGTGTTACCGGAACACAAATGGGAAACGGAACCGCTGCTGCGCTTCGTCGCGGGCGTGTGCTTCTGCTTGTCGCTCGGATCTCTGGCCAGCAGCGCAATCCTGCCCCGGGAGGCTTTTGCCACCCAGGAGGGAAAGTTTTTCCTATTCGTCTTCAACTCGGTGGTGCTGCACGGAGGCACTTTGCTACTGGTGGCAAATTTACTGCGCGCGCACGGCTTAGGCTGGCGCCCAGCGTTTGGCCTGCGCATGTCAGGCATGGTTCGCACCGTGAGCCTTGCCATAGCGGGTGCGCTGGTGGCCCTGCCGATCGCACTGGAGTTGCAACAGCTCTCGGCGCTGGTGATGAAAACGGTCAGCGTACAACCCGAAGTTCAAGTGGTGGTGCAAACCTTGCAGGAGACGCAGACTTTGCAACAGCGACTATTCTTCGCGTTCGTGGCCATCGTGGGCGCGCCGGTAGTCGAGGAGATCATCTTCCGCGGCATCCTCTATCCTGCCATCAAACAGCACGGCTGGCCCCGGCTAGCGCTTTGGAGCACCTCGCTGCTCTTCGCGCTCACGCATGCGAACACGGCCACCTTTCTGCCGCTGACCTTCCTCGCGATGGCGCTCGTATTCCTTTACGAGCGCACTGGCAACCTGTTCGCACCCATCCTCACGCATAGCCTATTCAATGCGGCGAACTACTTTGCGGTCGTTTACCAGCCCGAGCTGATGCAACTACTTAAGCAGCTTCTCCCCGCCCAGCCGTGAAAGAATTCGACCTCATCGCACGACTCAAAACGACTCTGCCCACGCACGACTCTGTGCTAGCTGGCGCCGGCGACGATTGCGCCGTTTTGAACCTCGGCCTGCCGCATGACCTCGTGCTTTTCAAGACCGACGCTGTGGTGGAGGGTGTTCACTTCACTGCCGACACGCCGCCCGAAAAGATCGGTCGTAAGGCGCTCGCCCGCTGCCTCAGCGACATTGCGGCGATGGCCGGCACGCCCACGCACGCGGTCGTCACACTGGCGTTGCCGACGACCTTTGAGACCACACGGGTGGAAGCCATCTACGCCGGTTTGAACGCGCTGGCACGCGAGCACAGCGTGGCCATTGTCGGCGGTGAAACCACCGCAAATCCCGACCGCCTGCTGTTGTCCATCGCCATGCTGGGCACCGTGCCGCGCAACCGCCAGGTGCTCCGCTCCGGCGCGAAGGCAGAGGATGCCATCTTTGTTACTGGCACGCTCGGCGGCTCGTTGAGTGGGCGGCACCTCGATTTTGAGCCGCGCTTAGCCGAAGCGCGCTGGCTGGCTGAGCATTTTACCATCCACGCGATGATTGACTTAAGCGACGGCCTCGCGGGCGACCTGCGGCACATCCTTGAAGCGAGCGGCGTTGGCGCGGAGCTGTTATCGAGCGCCGTGCCTGTCAGCCGAGCCGCGAAGCAACTCGCACGCGACGAATCCTCCGCCAAGCCGCCGCTACTTGCCGCGCTCACGGACGGAGAGGATTTTGAACTGCTCTTCACCATCGCCAGCCGCAGTGCTGTGCCGCTTTTGGACGCATGGCGGGCGCAATTCCCCGACGTGAAGCTGTCTTGTGTTGGCAAGATCACCACCACACCCGGCCTGCGCCTCCGCGATGAACGCGGGCTGCGGGAGTTCAACCTTCGCGGCTACGAACACTTTGACTCCTAAGTAGTCGTGGATGAAATCCGTCGTCACAAATTCCCCCGAAGACACCACCGCACTCGGCGAAACGTGGGCACAAGAGGCCGTGCCAGGCTGGACCATCGCGCTGTGCGGTGATCTGGGAGCGGGCAAGACACAGCTAGTGAAAGGGCTGGCGCGCGGGCTGGGTGTCACGGGCCGCATTGCTTCTCCGACCTTTGCGCTGGTCAACGAGTACACCGAAGGCCGCGTGCCACTATTCCACCTGGACCTCTACCGGCTGGAAACGCGTGCCCAGATCGTGGGCGCGGCGCTGGATGAATACTTCTTCACTCCACGCGGCGTGACGGTAGTGGAATGGGCGGACCGGTGGTGGGATGAAGTTCTTAATTCAAAGTTCAATGTTGAAAGGCCCGGCGGGCGCTTGCGCTGGGTGAGATTTACTTCAGAAGGAGAAAAACGACGACGCATCGAGCATGAAGATTTTGGCGCTTGAATTCTCCTCCGCCCGGCGCGGCGTAGCGATCGTCAAAGGCCGTGATGTGCTCGGCTTGGCTGAGGCGACGGGCATAACGCCTGGGCCATTTGAGCTTGTTGAGTCAGCGCTGCAAATGGCGGGCATGGAGCGTGAGCAGATCGAGTGCGTGGCCGTCGGGCTGGGGCCAGGTTCCTATACTGGCGTGCGCTCTTCCATCGCATTGGCACAAGGCTGGCAGCTCGCCCTAGGGGTGAAACTGCTTGGGATTAGCAGCGCGGATGTGCTGGCCGCGACGGCGCAAAAAACAGGGCTGAATGGTCGTATTGCGGTGGTGGTTGACGCGCTACGCGGAGAGTTTTACTCGGCAACCTACGCGCTTTCATCGGCAGAATGGCGCGAGGTGACTCCGCTGCGCTTGCTCACATACGAGGCGGTCGAGGCAATGGCCAAATGCGGCGAGTTACTCATCAGCCCGGATGCCAAATGTCCGTTTGCCGGGGCTAAACTGATAATGCCTTCGGCCGGCGAACTTGGACACGTAGCCAGCCGGCGCGACGACTTCGTGCCGGGGGAGAGACTCGAGCCGATTTATCTGCGTGAGACGAACTTCGTGAAGGCCCCACCGCCGAAGTTTTACTGAGCCACACAGACTACTGGTAATGCGGCGGCTTTTGGTTATTGGAGCGGATACGCTCCATCTCGGCTGACTCCAGAGCTTGCGTGGCTCGTGCCAACTCTTTTTGCAGCCGCGCGAGGGCGCGAGACTGCTCCACCACCACCCCGTTTAGTTCCTCGTGTTGGCGCTCTAGGTGCGCGAGGGTAGATTCAACTTTTAACAGCCGGCTGGTCACGGATTCTTCCATGCCGGAATTACGCGTGAATTCGGCTTAAATCCCAAGCCTGAATTGCCACCACTCATGTCCACCTAACGAATGTGAGAAAGCTTTTGGGAAAGCCGAATGCGGTAGCCGGCCAAAACCGGTCTGCCGCATTGGTCAAAATTAATTCGGGTGGCAAATTAGTAAACGCCCTCAACAATGTTCTTCTCCATCGCGCCAAAGGGGCGCACGTCGCCGACGCCGTCCCAAGCGTAAGGCGGGCGCGGGGCGCGCCGGATGGTTTCGTCACGTTCTAGAAAACGCGGCATGAAGAATTCCTTAGTGAGCGTGGTAAGTTCCACGCGACCCCACTCGCCATAGCCGATGGTCTCGTCGGTCTTATTTGGATTCACCACGCGCAAAACGGCGCGCGGCTGCGGAGCGTAGTAAGTTGCGCTGAAGTTGTCCTCCGGCTGAAGTTCCACACTGGCAGCCAGACCCATAAGCGTGTTGCCGTAAGTTGGGTAGAAGCCAATGCGGTTCTCCAAAAGTTCCTCAATGATGAAGCGGATTTCTTGAGGTTTCATGGAGGTTCCGCCGCAGAAGACGCCTCGGATGCCAGCTTCCCACAGATTAACTTTTTCCCCCAGTGCTTCGAGCAGCTTTGGGGTGGTAAAGAGGCCGCTCACCTTACGGTGCTGGAGGATGACAGCCGCCTGATCCACGACGTGCGCCATGTATTGCTTAGCGACGTCGAACTGCTTGTTGGTAATGAGTTTTTTTACAAAGCGCGGGTCAAGGTCAATGAAATAGCAAGAGCTACCGCGCTCGTTAGCGAGGTGTTCGATGGCGAGGCGAAGCCGACGAGGGCCGGTGGGACCCATCATTAGCCAGGCGCCACCGGGCGGAAAGTGAGCGTCCGAAACTTTGTTGCTAAACTCGGAGTAATCCACGCGGAAGTCGTTCCAACCGATACGCTGTTTTGGCATTCCCGTGGTGCCGCCGGTCTCAAAAATGTTAAACGGCTTACCCTTGAACTGCGCAGGCACCCATACCTCGGGTTGAAGGTCACGGAGCCATTCATCCTGGAAGTGGGGGAACTTGAGCATGTCCTCGAACTTCGTGATTTCCTTGCGGGGATCAAAGTTCTTACCGGCCCAGTCGAGCCAAAAGGGACAACCGGTAGCGGGGCTGAAATGCCACTTGATGATTTCGAGGAGGTGCTGATCGAGCGCAGCCTTGGCCTGTGCAACTTTGTCGGGGGCAACGGTGGGAATGGGCATAATGTTAAGCAGTATTAAAGTGAAAATGAGACATTCAGGGCTTCACGGCTTTCGCTTTAGCGGAATCATGCAAGGCAAAGAGGTGCGTGTTGCTGGCAATGTAAATGACGCCATTGGCAATCACGGGTGTGGAATAAACCGGTGCGCCGAGATTGCATTCGCTGAGGACTTCGGCCTTGGGTCCGGCCTTAGCCGCAAGTACCACGAAGTCGCCATCTTCATCCCCAACGTAGACCTTACCGTCGGCAACCATCGTGCTACTCCACATGTGCGCTTTCATGTCGTGCTTCCAGTGCAACTTACCGTTTTCTGCATCGACACAGTACACGAAGCCTGAGAAATCGCCAACGAACAGCAGACCGGTGGTCGGGTCAATCGAAACGGTCGAAATGCTGCGATTAATGCCTTTGAAGCTCCAGATGACGCCGGTCTTGGTGATGTCGCCGGTCTTGGTGGCATCTAGGCAGACCAGATGGCCGACGCCCTCTCCGTGCTCGGGATCCTGACCGATGGCAACGTAGATGCGATTTTTGTAAAGCACCGGGGTGGCGATGATTTCACTAGGGCCTTCGGCAGCGGGGTACTTAATGGGCTTGCCGTCCTTATTTTTGTATTCGGGCGGATTGGCGTCGTATTTCCAAACCGTCTTGAGAAACGCGCCGTCCCCTTCCTTCTTGGGTATAGCATCAAAGGCATAGCAAAAGCCGTCACCACCACCGAAGAAGATTAGGTCCTTACCGTTGACCTTGCCGGTCGACGGCGAACTCCACTGACCGTGGAAGAGGCGCGAACCAATCTTGGCATCGTCCTCGCCGAGCAGTTCGCCGGTCTTCTTGTTCACCGCGATGAGGCTGGGGGAGAGCGGCGAAGGGACGTTGACATGCGTCCAGTCTTGACCGTTAGAAGTGGAGACGTAAAGGACGTCACCTACGATGAGGATAGAGCAGTTCGAAGCGTTGTGCGGGAAGACGCCCAATTCATCCATCATGTCGTATCGCCAGATGATATCAGCGTCTTTTGGCCCTGGTGGAATGGGCGGCGCCTGCTTGCCGTCCGGTCCAAGCACGTCTTGCACAACATATTTTGCCTCGTCCTTGTAAGGTCCGTCATTGCCATTGGTCATGCCCTCGACATCGAGACAAAGGATCTCACAGCGCGTGGTGACGATATAGAGACGGTTGCCCTCGATGACTGCCGAGGAGAACAAGCCGAGGCTCTCCCAGTCATTTACTTTGCCGGATTTGAGCTTCGAAACGACGAGTTGCCAGTTGAGATCGCCAGTCTTCTCATCGAGGCAGAGCAAGATGGATCGATCCCCGAGATGGCGCTTATCGCGCGGCACATCGTTGTTGGTGCCAACGTAAAGGCGGCCATTGGCGATAGTGGGATTGCCGTAGCTCTGCGAACCCAGCTTCACGGTGAACTTCACGTTCTTCTGTGTGGCGGGATCGTAATTCTCAGTTCCCTTTACGAGCTTGCCCGGGTCGAACTTATCGGGCAGGCCTTTGGCCGGAGAAAACATGTTGCGGTATTGCGTGCCGCCCCATTGGTTCCAGTCTTGGGCTTGCACGATGAGGCCGCCAGCCAACAGTGCGGCGGTGAGGAGGGAGAGCTGTTTCATGCTGATGTTGATTAGAACAGAGTTGTTTCGGAGAGATCTAGTTCGCCGTCACGCTGATGTTGTCAATGAACACGCGCATCTCTTGTGGTGAGAAGCCGTAAAGGCCAGGGCAGCCGCTTTGGTGCGCGATCTTGTGCGGCACCTCGATCGTCCACTCAGCTGGCTCCGGCTCGCCACGCTTCCACGCCTTCGCGCGCACCACGCCGGAGCCGTCGGGTTTCACATCCACGCGAGATTTGAGGGTATACCACTCGTTCGGCTTCCACTTAAACGGGGCTGTGGCCTTGAGGCGCTCCTGGTTTGAGTTGACCTCCAACTCCTGCGCGTTGCCCTTCAAGACAATGAGGTAGCGCTGATTCACCTGGCCGACCTCGGACATCTTGCGTGGCTTGCCCTCGCTCATTACATCAGACTGCACAGTATAATTCTTAAGGCTTGGTTCACCCATGAAGACGGTCGCGCGCTGAAAGAATTTGTTGTCAATTGCCTTCACCAAGGCCTTGGTGTCGCCGGCCTCGCGCACCTCGAATTTAAAGCGCGGGCCAATCCACGGCAGCGGCGGGTAGGCGAACTTCACTCCTTCCTCAGTCTCGTGAACGACGCTGATGTCGAACTTGTCGAAGTCTTCCTTAATCGGCAGCCCCGGCAACACACGACCGCGGATGTAACCTTTCAAACCATCGGGATTGGTTCCTTCAAAAGCCCCGGCGCTTGGGACAACTTCTGGCCCAGCAACGAGTTGCCCATTCGCATTAAAAGCGCCTTTCATGCTCGCGCGCACTTTCGCCGTCGGCGGAATGTACCCGGCCCACTTCAATGACTTTGGGTCAATGTTATCCTGAACCACAAATCCGTTGGCATCAAGTGAGCGGATGCGGAACGACGCGGACTGATTGGGTTTCAACAAAACTTCGCTGGGAATGACCTGCAACTGCGTCGCCGGCCCGGGCGTGGGCCACTTTTCCAGCGCAGACTCGGATCCGAGACCGGGGTTGTTACCGGGCTTGCCGAAGCAATAAAGCTTCTTGGTGGTCTGCATGTATATCTTCCCGTTATAGACCGACGGCGTGCCAAAGCAGCGACCCTCCAGTGGCACGTGACTGAGAATCTTTCCCTCCTTGTCGCTGGGCTGAATGATGTAGAATGCGCCGGTAGTGCCTGCCTCGCTGTCGCCGGTAGCCTTGCTCGCCGGGTCGTCGAGCATCGGCACGTAAAGCTTGCCGTCGGCGTGAACAAGACCCGCGTTGCGTTGCTCAATGCCGAGCTTCAAGCGCCATAGGATTTTTCCGTTGTTCACGTCTACGCTGAAAAGATCGCCCTTCTCAGCGACGACATACACGCGGTCACCCACGAGAATGGGGTGGCTGGTGGAAGTGGAAATCTCGGGCGTGTGCCAAAGTTCGACGGCCTGCCGCTCGACAACCACCGGAGCGTTAGTCGCGTGCGTTGGCTCCACCTGCGGAATCTTAATGCAAACCATCTGGCCTGGCTCATAGGGCGTGCCAAAGATGGCGACAACCTTGTCATTGTTGTGGACGACGGCAGTCGAGTTAATGCCGGCCTTGAAGAGTGGCACGCGCCAAATGGCCTCTCCGGTGCGGGCGTTCGCGCAGAAAACGTTGCCGTCGCCAGTTGCGGTGATGAAGACGCGCTTGCCCTTGAACCACGTGAGCACCGGATGCGAGAAGGAGTTGTCTTTAGGCCGCTCGCCGGACCAGCTGCCCCAGACTAGCTCGCCGGTCTTTTTGTCAAAGGCATACATCCGGTCGCCCGCTGCGCCCTGCGCGCCCCAGTTCGAAGTGATGCCGCGCACAATGACGAGGTCCTTGTCAATCAGCGGCGAGGCCGTGCGCGAATTCGGGAAAGTGAGCCGGCCGAACTGCTCCATCATCGAGTAACCCCACAGTTCTTTGCCATCGGACGTGAACGCCTTGAGCATTCCCTGCGTACCGAGCATATAAACATTGCCCGTTTCCGGGTCTACCGCCGGGCTGCTCGTGGAGTAACGGAGATAAATCGTGTCGGAGAGGAAGTCTGTATAACGCTGTTCCCAAAGCAGTTTGCCAGTTTCAGCGTCGAAGCATCGTACGCCCTCCAGTAACTCTGCGCCCTCGCCAAGGTAACCCATGATGTAAAGCTTGCCGTTAGCGATGACCGGTGCGGACTGGCCAGGGAACTCGGCGGTCCAAAGCGGCTTCTTCGGATCAATGGCAGCGGGAAGACTTTTCTCGGCGGACGTGCCGTTCTGGTTAGGCCCACGCCAGGCGAGCCAACCCGTAACAGCGGCAGGGACGGGGATGGTGAGCGAGAAGCTGACCGCAGCAGCGAGGAGAGAGACGTTCAATTTCATGGCCTAGGCGACAGGATTAGTCGGGCGAAGTATTTACTAAACTGGCAAACGCGCACCGGGCTGCAACTATTTTTCTTCCCAGCGCTAAAGCGATTTTCCAGACTCTCACTTGGAAATCAACCAAATATTACGAACACGTATTATTTGCATACACTGGATCCGACTTATGGCCACCCGGAAGCATTCAAAGTCCACCTCGCCCATTGATTCGCCCGACCGCCGGCGGTTGCCACCGTTGCTGCGCCGCGCATGGTATGGGCTGAATCAGGCATTCCGTCGCCGTATCGCTTATACCGGTGCCACGCCGGACCAGTTTACCGCGCTCCGCTGCCTCACCGAAGCCGACCCGAAAGGTATAACCCAAGGCGACCTGACGCAGATGATGACCAGCGACCCGAATACCATCGCCTCCCTCGTTGAGCGCATGGAAGCCGCCGGCTGGGTTTTACGCCGCCCGCACGAGAAGGACCGCCGCGCCTATCGCATCAAACTAAAAACCTCGGGCAAGCACCTTTACCAAGAGCTGCGCAAACTCGCCGTTCAGTTACAAGCCGGCGTCCTCGACGTCCTCCCTGAGTCCAAACGCGAAGATTTCCTCACTCATTTAGCCGCCGTAGCCGAAGCTTGCCGCGAGGCCGCCGAGTTATCCCCAAAGCGCCGTAGGTAAATAAAACTCCCTCGACTTTCAATCGCACACGGGCAGCAACCTCAAGAAGCGGTTTGACGCCCGTCACCACTCCAAAAAAAGCGGCAGTCAAATGACTGCCGCTTTTAATTTCAAACTCTGCCTTCCAGCCTTCAGGCGGCCGGCGGGCTGGCCGGGACTTCCTCAACGTTGGCCTGAAGCTGGAGGAAATCCAAAACCTTGCCGACAAGGATCTGCTCATGGATTTCGCCGAAGCCATTGCGCTCTTCGAGTTGCTTGATGAGCTTCTGAATGGGCATCTGGTATTGCTGCGCCATTGCTTGGACACGTTCCAAAATCTCCTGTTGCTCGACTTTCACACCTTCTTTCTCTGCGATTCGGTTTAGAAGGAACATAGCCTTGACGCGGTCCTTGGCGTTGGCGTTGGCATTGGCGAAGATGGCGTCTTTCTGCTGCTCGATGGCCTCCTTGGGAATGCCGCGCTGCTGGTTTTCCTGGACGATGTTATAAACAACGCTGCGAGTCTCCTGAAGGACGATGGACTCGGGGAGATCGAAGTTTACCTTGCCCAGCAATGCCTGAATGATCTGATCGCGCACAGCCCGGCTGGCCTTGGTATTACGGTCGACTTCAAGGTCGGTCTTAATGCCGGACCGGAGCTTCTCAAGGTTCTCGGCCCCAAAGCTCTTGGCGAACTCGTCGTTCACCTCCGGCAACAAGCGCTCCTTGACCTGCACCAGTTCGACTTCATACACGCCTTTCTTGCCGACGAGCTGCGCGGCGACAAAGTCTTGCGGAAAATCCACATTCACGGTGCGCTTCTCGGCCGCATTCATGCCATGGAGCTGCTCGGTAAAGCCGGGAATGAATTGGCCGGCTTCACAGCGGATCCAAAACGCCTTCTGCTCGGTGAGGCCGCGCGCGGTCGGGGCGGTATCAGTGATGGGCTTACCGTCGCAGGTGCCGGTGTAGTTGACCACGGCAACGTCACCGGCGGCGAGCGGCCGGGTCACGTCTTTGTAATCGGTGCGCTGCTCGCGCAGCACGTTAATCGCTCGCTCCACATCGGCTTCGCCAATGACAACGGCCTCGCGCTTAACAGCCAGGCCCTTGTATTCGGGCAACTCGAACTCTGGCTGTGTCTCAACCGTGGCGGCGAATTGCAGAGTTTGGCCGCGACCAAACTGGATCTCCTCAATGTCGGGATAGACGGCAGCGCGAATTTTCTGCTGTTCTAGCGCCTTCTGGTAAGACTCGGGAATGAGCTTGCGCTTGACCTCCTCGTCGATGCGCGGGCCAAAATTCTTGAGGACCAAATCGCGCGGTGCCTTGCCGGGTCGGAAGCCGGGAAGCTGCGCGTGGCGCTGAAATTCCTTGGTGACGGAGTCAAAGGCGGCGTCCACAGCGGCAACGTCTAGTTCGACGCGGAGAAGCTTCTTGCAGGGACCGAGTGGTTCAACGGTTACGTTCACGATAATTTTTCTAGGTTCAACACTTCGCCTCGCGCCGCCGACACCAGCGCCCGCAGGCAAGTCAAAGAACATGACCCTACGAACCTGCCACTAACCCGTCAAGTACCAGCCCGCACTGCGACGTCATGCGGTGCGGCGGGCGATGGGTTGGTTGACGATGCCCCATACTTGGTCTTAAATAGGGAGATGCAATTATCAAGCCTCAGGGTGTTCTGCGACCTCAGCGAGACGGAGAGCTTCACCAAGGCCGCCCAGATCAACAGCGTCACCCAGTCCGCCGTCAGCCAGCAGATCAGTGCGTTGGAACGTCAGTTCAAAGCCATGCTTATCGAGCGGAGCAAAAAAAAGTTCCGCCTCACTCGCGAAGGCGAGATCCTCTACGAGTACAGCAAGCGGATCTGCTGCACCTACGACGAGCTCAGGAATAAGCTTCAAGAAGTCCGCGATATCGTATCCGGCAGCATCCGGGTGGCGACCATCTACAGCATCGGGTTGCACGACCTACCACCTTACATAAAAAAATTCCTCAAGGCCTACCCTACGGTGAAGATTCACGTCGAGTACCGCCGCGCCAATCAGGTATATGAAGACGTGCTTGGTAACGTGGTGGATCTTGGCCTCGTCGCTTATCCGAACAAGGATCCGCGCCTT
The DNA here is from genome assembly GCA_016871445.1 of Verrucomicrobiota bacterium. Taxonomy (GTDB): domain Bacteria; phylum Verrucomicrobiota; class Verrucomicrobiia; order Limisphaerales; family SXTU01; genus SXTU01. The sequence continues at coordinate 54,802 of VHDH01000006.1, forward strand.
GAACTCGTCCTGCTGCGTAAGGACCGTATGGTCTTGGTGTGCCATCCGCAGCACTCGTTTGCCCGGCTGAAAACCATTCCTGTCGCCGCGCTGGCCGGCCAGAAGTTCATCAGCTTCGAGCCGGATATTCCGACGCGGAAAGCAATAGACCGTATTTTCCGCGACCACGGCATTGCCGTACAGACCGTAATGGAGTTCGACAACGTGGAGACCGTGAAGCGCGCCGTGGAGATTGACGCTGGCGTATCCATCTTGCCGCAGACAACCATCGCGCAGGAAGTTTCTAAGGCAACGCTCGCGCAAGTCCCCTTCGAGGGCGAGGAGTTCCACCGTCCGTTGGCCGCACTGTTCAAGAAGAACAAGGTGCTGTCCCCAGCGATGAAGCAATTCCTCGCCATCGTAAAAGAGGCTTGACGGTAAACGTGGCTTGCCCGCCCGCGCCTTCTTCGCTATCCGAGGGGCATGACCTCCAAGGAAGCGTTCATTGCTCTAAACCTCATTGAGCACGTAGGGCCGGTGCGCGTCCGGCAACTGCTCGACCACTTCGGCGACGCGCCCAGTATCCTTCGCGCGAGTAAGCCACAGCTTTTGCAAGTGCGCGGCATTGGCGAAGACACAGCGAACGCGATTTGCGGCTGGGAAAGCGGTGTAGATCTCAGCGGCGAGTTGAAGCGCATCACCGATTTTGGCTGCCACGTGCTGACACAAGCGGACACCGAGTATCCCGAGCTGCTGCGCCAAATCTACGACCCGCCCATCGTGCTGTACGTAAAGGGCACGCTCACCGCGCAAGACAAGAACGCCGTCGCGCTCGTCGGTTCCCGGCAAACCACTAGCTACGGCACAGAGACCGCGCGCAAGTTTGCCTACCAACTGGCCTACATCGGCGTGACCGTCGTGAGCGGAGGGGCGCGGGGCATCGACACGGCGGCGCACCAAGGTGCACTTGCGGGAAAGGGCCGCACCGTCGCGGTGTTGGGCACCGGGATTAATATCGTCTTCCCCCCGGAGAACGCGGAGCTGTTTGAGCGCATCGCCGCGAGCGGGGCTATTATTACCCAGTTTCCCTTCAACCGCCCGGCCGACAAGCAGTCCTTCCCCATCCGCAACCGCATCGTCGCGGGCATGACGCTGGGCACGGTCGTCGTCGAAGCGAACCTCACCAGCGGCGCACTTATCACGGCAAACCTCGCGACCGACTACGGCCGGCAGGTCTTCGCCGTTCCCGGCCGCGTGGACTCGCCGCGCAGCAAGGGCTGCCACGACCTCATCAAGAAGGGCGCGAAGCTCTGCGAGGGCGCGGACGACATCCTGAGTGAGTTTGAGTATCTGTTCCCTGCCTCAAACAAACCCGCCTCGCCCGCCGAGACCGGCGTGCTCCCCGCGCTCTCGCTCTCAGAGAACGAAACCAAAATCCTCGCCGCCGTGAGCGAAGACGAGACGCACATTGACGAAGTCATTCGCGCCAGCGGCCTGCCCGCGTCCGCCGTCTCCGTCGGGCTGCTCGGCTTGGAAATGAAACGCATGGTGCGGCAACTGCCGGGCAAGCTATTCGTCCGCGTGCGCTGAAACTGAACGCGTAAACGGCATAACAACACGCTTACTCCATTCTCGCCTAACCTCGGTGCAGCGTTGCCCCCGCGGGCTTCTCTTGCCACAATCGCCACCATGTTTTCACTGAAAGACAAAATCACTCTCGTCACCGGCGCAGGCTCCGGCATCGGCGCGGCCATCGCAGAAACTTTCGCTAAGGCCGGCGGTTTCGTCTTCGTCACCGACCGCGATGAAAAGACTGGTTCCGGCACGGTAAACACTATTCGCGCAGCGGGCGGGCAGACCGAGTTCCTCGCGCTCGACGTGAGCAGCGAGGCCGACTGCGAACGCGTGGGTAAGGCGGTGAAATCCCGCTTCGGCCGGCTCGATGTGCTGGTGAACAACGCGGGCATTGGCCACGTGGGCACCATGCTCACCACCACCGGCGCGGACCTCGACCGCCTCTGGGCCGTCAACGTGCGCGGCGGCTTCAATGTCACTAAGGTTTTCCTGCCCGGCATGGTAGAGCGTAAATCCGGCAGCATCGTGAACATCGCGAGCATCGGCGCGGTGGTCGGCGTGAAGGATCGGCTCGCCTACGTCACCACAAAGTTTGCCATCGCCGGCATGACCAAGGCGCTTGCGCTCGACCACGCGCTCGACGGCGTGCGCGCCAACGCGATCTGCCCCGGCCGCGTGGAGACGCCCTTCGTCACCGGCTGGCTGAAGAAATATCCCGACCCCGAGAAAGCCTATCGCGACGCCTGCGCCACGCAGGCCGTGAACCGCATGGGCAAGCCCGAGGAAATCGCCGCCGCCGCCCTCTACCTTGCCAGCGACGAGGCCGGCTTCGTCACCGGCACGGAGTTCATTATCGACGGCGGTTTCAGTGCGGGAAAATGATGAGTTGAAAACCAACGGCGGGCGTCAATAGCTTCGTTCAACGCCAACTACGAGATGACCTCGTCACCCACGCACCCCGTTCACCCGGGCACCTCGCGCCGCGCAGCGGTACAGGCGGGCGCGGTCGGCCTGCTTGGTCTCGGGATGAACCATCTGAACTGGCTCCAGGCGGCAGGCGGAGCCGGCGGAAGCGAGCGCGCCAAGTCGGTCATTTACATCTTTCTCTCAGGCGGGTTGGCACAGCACGAGAGTTTCGACCTGAAGCCCGATGCGCCGTCCGATATTCGCGGCGAGTTTAAGCCCATCCCCACGCGCACCCCGGGCCTGCATATTTGCGAGCACTTGCCGGAGTTGGCAAAGCGCAGCGAGCAATGGGCGCTCTGCCGCTCCCTGACGCACTCGTCCAACGACCATTCCGCCGGCCACCACATCATGCTCACAGGCCGTTCGGACATTCCGCCGGGCTTCAATCCAAGCTTGCCGAAGGAATCTGACTGGCCGTCGATTACCGCGCTGGCGGGCGCACGCTTCGCCCCGCAGAACAACCTGCCGCCAGCCATCAGCCTGCCAGAGAAACTTGTTCACCGTACTGGACGCGTAATTCCTGGGCAGTTCGCGGGCGTCGCCGGCAAGCGCCGTGAGCCGTGGTTCCTCGACTGTGCGCCTTACAACGCGGCCAACTACGGCGCTTTTCCCGAATACCTTTTTCACCACCGCGAAGGCCCCAAGGAGCAGCCGCTATATTTCCGCGCACCAAATCTGGCTTTGCCCGAATGGCTTTCCGGCGGCCGCCTCCATGACCGGCTGTCGTTGTCAAAAGAGCTGAACGGCCAGCGTGCACAACTTGCCAGCTTAGGCGAGTCCGGCGGACATGACCGCTATTGGGAAATGGCGACCTCGCTGCTGACCGACGGTAAAATTGCAGACGCTTTCGACGTGACCAACGCACCGCTCAAGGAGCAGGAGCGCTACGGGCGCAATTCCTTTGGCTGGTCATTGCTGCTGGCTTCGCGCCTCGTTCAGCGCGGCGTGCGGCTGGTGCAAGTCAATCTCGGCAACAACGAGACTTGGGACACCCACGAGTCAGCGTTTCCGAATCTTAAGAACTTTCTCCTGCCGCCAACTGACCGTGCGGTATCGGCGCTGATTGATGACCTGCGCGAGCGCGGTCTGCTAGACAGCACGCTCATCGTGATGGCGGGCGAATTCGGGCGCACGCCGCGCATCTTTAGCATTGCCGGTGCCCGCTTGCCGGGCCGCGATCATTGGGGTGCGGTGCAAACGGTCTTCTTCGCCGGTGGGGGCGTACGCGGCGGCACGGTCGTTGGCTCATCCGACAAGATCGGCGGCTATCCGGCCAGTTCGCCGCAGACGCCAGAGAATTTCGCCGCGACCATTTACGACGCCTTGGGCATACCGCAGGACGCGCATTGGTTAGACGAACAGGGTCGCCCAAACCTTTTCTACCATGGCGCGCCCATCCCCGGGCTCATAGCGTAACGCTGATTCTGGCCAGGGGTGTCGGCTCACCGGCACCGACGAGTAGTAGATAGGAATGACGGCTTACGAATTGCCAACCCGCAATCCCGGTAGCTATCAGCTGACTTAGTTTTCTTCACTGCCAGCCCCACGGTAAAATTCCCTCTGGCCCGAAAGGCAGCGCAACCGCTATTTTCCGATCGTGGTTTCGACGAAAGTCTACGGATTGACCGGCGGTGTGGGTATGGGCAAGAGCACCGTGGCCCAACTACTCAAACGCCGGGGCGTGCCTCTGGTGGACACGGATGAGCTTGCCCGCAAAGTCGTCGAGCCGGGCCGGCCGGCGCTCAAAGAAATTCAGGAGATGTTCGGCGCGGCGGTCATCGGCCCGGATGGCGCATTGCGGCGGGAGGAACTCGCGCGACGGGTCTTCGCTAGTGAGCTGTCGCGCAAGCAGCTTGAGACCATCCTTCACCCACGCATCCGTGCGCTCTGGCAAGCACAAGTGACCCAATGGCGTGAGGAAGGCGTGCCCCTCGGCGTGGTGGACATTCCGCTGCTCTTCGAAACCAACGCTGCGCGTTGCTTTGACAAGGTCATCTGTGTCGCCTGCTCCGGCCCGGCACAATTGCAACGGCTCGCCGCACGCGGCTGGAGCACCGAACAGATCCAGCAGCGCATCGGCGCGCAATGGTCGATCGAAAAGAAGTTAGCGCTCGCCGATTACGTGATTTGGACCGAAGGCAACCCCGACATCACAGCAGCGCAGTTGGATCGCATCCTAACACAGGCCTAACGCGCCCGCCTTGCCCTGCTCTCCCCCTAAGGGCAGACTCTGCTCACCGTGCCCGAAACACTACGCAACTGGCTAGAGGACGCCGAAACCTTCGTGCTCGAAGTCATCTTCGAGCAGCGCAAAGGCAAGCGCGCAGCCCTATTGCGCGGCTCGCTCTTCTTGCTCTCCAAGATCTTCACCATCCTCGTAAAGCTCCGCCTTTTTCTCTATAACGTCCGCATCCTGCGCGACTCCACGCTCGGTGTGCAGGTCATTGCTGTCGGTAACGTCACTGCCGGCGGCACGGGTAAGACGCCTGTCGTCGAGAAGTTCGCACGCGAGTTGACCGACGCTGGGCGCAAGGTAGCCATCCTTTCGCGGGGCTACCGCTCCAATCCTGGCCCGCTTGGCCCACGCCTGCTTAACAAGCTCCTCCTCCGCGACGATACCACGCCACCCCGCGTCGTATCAGACGGGAAGAACCTGTTGCTCAACTCTGAAACCGCTGGCGACGAGCCCTACATGCTGGCGAGCAACCTAAAGGATGTCGTGGTGCTGGTGGACAAGAACCGAGTGAAGGCAGGCCGCTACGCGATTGAGAAGTTTGGCTGTGACACGCTACTGCTGGATGACGGCTATCAGTATTGGGACCTGCGGGGTCGTCGGAAGGACATCGTGCTCGTGGATTGCCAGCAGCCCTTCGGCAACGAACACCTACTGCCGCGTGGCACATTGCGCGAGCCACCGTCGCACCTCGATCGTGCCAGCGTCATCTTCCTGACAAAGAGTGACGGAGATACCGCGCGACTGCGCGCCCGCATCACGAAGCATAACGCGCGCGCGAGCATCATCGAGTGCGTCCACCAACCGCTTTATTTCGAGGATGTATTTACCGGTGAGCGGGTGGACTTGAGCTTTCTCAAGGGCAAGCGAGTCGCCAGCTTCAGCGGTATCGCGCAGCCAGAGAGCTTCGAGAGCAGCCTTGTGAAGCAGGGCGCAGAATTAGTCTATGCCAAGCGTTTTGCCGACCACCATCGCTTCACGCAGCAGGAGGTCATCAACGCCATTAACCGGGCCAAGAAGCGCCAGGCCGAAATCATGATCACCACACAGAAGGATGCCGTGCGCTTTCCGAAGTTAGACCGCCGCGATCTACCTATCTACTTCATGCGCGTGGAAATTAAAATTCTCGCGGGTGCCAAAGACTTCCAAGACTGCGTGCGGCAGATTTGTTTCAAGTGATGGATACATTTCTTAGCCTCGCTGCCCGGCTCATCATCGCTTGCATACAAGCCCTGCCTCTAGGAGCTGTGGCTCGCCTTGGTCGAACCTTTGGTGCGGCGGCGTATCTGCTGGACGGACGGCATCGCGGCGTAGCGCAGCGCAACATCGCGGCTTGCTTTCCGGAGAAATCCGCCGCCGAGGTACGGGCGCTTTCGAAGGAAAACTTTAAGCGGATCGGAGAGAGCTTCGCCAGCGCAGTTAAGACGGCAAGCTTTGATGCCGACGGCATCCGCGCGGTAACGGAGTTCGTGGGCGCGGAGAAATTTCCCAAGGCGGAACCCGGGACAAAGCCTCGTAGCGTCGTATGCGCGGTCGGGCACTTCGCGAACTTCGAACTGCTCGGCCGATCAGCTCTCTGGCTAACGGGCTATCAAATCGCAACCACGTATCGCGGTCTGAAGCAGGAGGGGCTGACGCGCGTAATGCAGGAATTAAGAGAAATGTCCGGCTGTTTGTTTTTCGAGCGGCGCAAGGACACCGACGCGCTCAAGGCCGCGATGAACCAGCCGGGCATGGCGCTCGGCCTCTTCACTGATCAGCACGCCGGCGACCGCGGTGTGCGCCTCCCGTTCTTTGGCCGCGACTGCTCCACCAGCGTCGCGCCGGGCGTGCTTGCGCAGCGCTACGGCTGCCCGCTTTACACCATAATTTGCTATCGAATCGCTCCGGGCCGCTGGCGCATTGAGGTAGGCGATGAGATACCTACGCACGCAATTGGCCAGCCGCGTTCGCCCGAAGACATAGCTCGTGACGTAAACTGTGCATTCGAGGCCGCCATTCGCCGTGACCCGGCTAACTGGTTCTGGGTGCATAACCGTTGGAAGGAGGGCAAGTGGCGCAAGGTAAGGGCGGAGGAAGAGCAGGATTAAGTTTGCGATTACGAGCCAAAGTTAGATCCGCCACCAACCGTGCTTCCCCTGCTGCTTGCGCTTAATCATAATCCTACTCTAAATCCTCCCTGCACTGCTCGATCGCGTGACTGCGTCACCCTTAACATCAGCCACTCCCCGCCGCCTGCTGGTGCGCGGCGTCAACTGGATTGGGGACGCTGTGATGACCACACCCGCGCTAATGCGCCTGCGCGAGGCACTGCCGAACACGCATATCACGTTGTTAACCCACGAAAAGTTAACCGGAATTTGGCAGAGCCACCCAGCTCTGGATGAAGTTATGGCGTTCAATACACGGGAAGGCGTGTTTAGCATCGCGCGGCGCCTGCGGGAGGCGCACTTCGACACTGCGCTCTTACTGCCCAACTCAATCCGCACCGGATTGGAGGCGCGCTTAGCGGGGATTCCCCGTCGGGTTGGCTACGCGGGGAGTGGGCGTAACTGGTTGCTCACAGATGCGGTGGCTTGGCGCACGAACGTACTCAGAATGCGGAAACGAACGGCCAAGGAGGTGCGGCGGATAATAGCGGAAACGAACAAGAGAGCAATCGCAGGTTCGCCGCCAGCCAAGGAGCAAAATGGTCGCGGGAGCGAGGAATGCGCACCACCACAAGCGAGTCACCATGTCTTCCACTATCTCCATCTAGCAACCGTGCTGGGGGCCAAGCCTGAGCCACTTGCTCCGCTGATCGCTGTGACGGACGCCGAAGTGACGACTGTAAAGGCGAAGTTCGGTTTGCCGAGCGGCATACTCATCGGGCTAAACGCGGGCGCGGAATACGGTCCGGCCAAACGCTGGCCCGCTGAAAGATTTATTGCGGCCATGAAGGAACTCCAAGCGCGGTTAAACTGCGCTTTCGTGATCTACGGCGGCCCGGCGGACAACGCGCTTGCCACCGAGATGGTTGCCGCCTTGCCTCAGCCAACCAGCATGCAAAATTCGGCATCAAGCATCGTGACCAACCTTGCAGGCCGCACTTCCCTCCGCGAACTGTGCGCCGCGCTGCGCGCCTGTCGCGTTGTGCTCACCAACGACACCGGCCCAATGCATCTGGCTGCTGCCGCAGGCGCACGCGTAGTTGCCCTGTTTGGCAGCACGTCAAAAGAGTTGACTGCACCTGGCCTGCCCGGCAATGCACGGCACGTCATTCTGCGCGGCGAAGCGGCCTGCGCACCCTGTTTTCTGCGCGAGTGTCCCGTGGATTTTCGCTGCATGAAGAGCATTACTGTGGACGATGTGGTCGCCGCCGTCCAACGAGCTGCTCAAGCCTAAACGCATTGTCCTGTCAGGCCCGCGCCCACGCGAGGATGCGCTTGTGCGCGGCAGTGAAGGGAAGTTGATGCAATTCCTCAAGCGAGCGCCAATGAAGCTTGCGGGCCGAGTGCGGCAGCCGCTTGGGTATGACCCGGAAGACGCGCTGTGTGATGCGATACCGGGTGATGGAGTGAGTGACTTCGCCGCACGGTTGGCAACGGGAAGTGATTTGTAGAAGCTGCTTAAGACAAACCGCCGGCGAACTGTCCCAGCTCGCAATTTCCAGGTTTGGAAATTCCCACAGGCCGGCGTTGACCGCTCCGACAGGACGCTGGGCAACGAGAAGCTTTCCGGCATGCTCAACAACAAACGAATAAAACTTACGACGCGTCGCAACAACACGCGGGGCGATATTCGGCAATTCTGCGATGCGGTTCTCACGGTGTGCGGCGCAATGCGTTCGCACTGGGCAACGCGGACACTGCGGGTTTGCCGGTGTGCAGACAGTCGCGCCAAGTTCCATGAGGGATTGGTTCAGGGCCGAGTGGGGACCAGAGAAAATAAGTGAGGACCGTTTTTTTATTAGTGCGGAGTGCAATCGTGCGCTTTCAACCAGTCGTCCTGCGAGTTGCCACAGGCCTTCGTTAGTCGCTTTCTCACGCGGATTTTCGGCAATGGCGAAGAGGCGGGTTAGGACGCGCATGACGTTGCCGTCCAGAATGGGGGCGGGTTGGTTGAAGGCGATACTGGCAATCGCGCCCGCCGTATAACGGCCCACGCCGGGAAGTTTTAGTAGAGCGGCGAGGTCACGCGGAAAAATGCCAGCGTGAACTCGGAGGACGTGCTGCGCAGCTCTCTGGAGATTACGGACGCGCGTGTAGTAACCGAGTCCCTCCCAGAGCTTCAGCAGCCGTTGCTCGTGCGCGCCGGCGAGCGCGACCAAGTCAGGCAGTTCGCGCAGCCAGCGTTCCCAGTAAGGGATAACGGTTTTCACCTGCGTTTGCTGGAGCATAATTTCACTTACCCAAATCGCGTAAGGGTCGAGTGTTCGACGCCAAGGCAGGTCACGAGCGGCGTTGACGAACCAGGCTAGCAACGAGGGAACCAAAGAAGGCGGAAGATCAAATGCGGAATGCGGAAATACAGAAAAAACATGGGGCCCCGGGTGTTTGGCAGCCCGAACCTTGAGTTTTGACCTTAACTTGCGCGGCACACCGCGCAGTTTGCACTCGAAACCTGAAACGCCAAACCCGAAACTCAGCCCGTGAAACCGCTAACGATGCACACGTGCAAACTCGACGCTGCGCAGGCTGCGAAGTTGGAAGCCTATCTTCGCGAGCATGGCTTCAAGTCGCGCACGGTGCCGTACGCACGGTTCGCAGGGGAGCAAGACAAGCTCAACATTGTGTTTTATGAAAGCGGCAAGCTTGTCGTGCAGGGCAAGGGAACGCAGGAGTTTGTCGAGTTCGTGCTGGAACCGGAGATTCTGCAGCGCGCGGAGCTGGGCTATGAGGAAGTTTTGCATCCGGAAATGCTCGTCCCACGTATCGGCGTGGATGAGTCGGGCAAAGGTGATTTCTTTGGGCCATTGTGCGTGGCGGCGGTTTATGTGAATGACACGGTTATCCGCGCATGGCAGGACGCCGGCATCCAAGACTCAAAGAACATCGGCAGTGATCGGCGCATCGCGGAGCTGGCCAAGTTGATTCGTGGGACACCGGGCTGCCACAGCGAGGTGCTGGTGCTGGGCGGAACGAATTACAACCAGCGTTACCGCGAGGAGCGCAGCCTAAACCCGCTGCTTGCGAAGGGTCACGTCAGTTCCATTCTCGCCGTGCTCGCGCCCGCACACCATTTGAACCCGCCGCCAGAGCACGCGATCATTGACCAGTTCGCCGCGACAGAAACGACAGTGGCGCGCGCGGCGAAGGCGCGCGGCTTGAAGCTGAAAGTTGTTCAACGGCACAAAGCAGAGACCGACCTCGCGGTGGCGGCAGCGTCCATCTTGGCGCGGCATGAATTCGTCACGCGGCTGGCGGAAATGGGAAAGGAATTGGGCCAAGAGCTGCCGAAGGGCGCGTCCGCCGCTGTGGATGCAGTGGCGAAACAGATCGTCGCGCAGCACGGCGTTGCAGCACTGGCGCGCGTGGCGAAAATGCACTTTCGTACTGCCCTGCGCGCACAGGGCCTGCCGGAGCCCCCTAAGGTCATGTGGCGGCAGAAGTAATTTTTCGCCCTGTGATGAGTTTCCGATTTACACCGGAGACTTTGCGGCTATTGTCAAAACCCGCTACACGCTATGAAAAAAATCGAGGCCATCATCAAACCCTTTAAGCTGGACGACGTGAAAGAGGCATTGACCAGCATCGGCGTCGAGGGCATGACCGTAGTGGAGGTGAAGGGGTTTGGCCGCCAAAAGGGGCACACGGAAATTTACCGCGGCAGCGAATACACGGTGGACTTCCTGCCAAAACTCAAGCTGGAGATCGTCGTGTCTGACGCCAACACCCCCAATGCGGTCAAGGCCATCGTCAGCGCCGCGAGGACCGGCAAGATCGGTGATGGTAAGGTCTTCATTAGCACCATCGAGACGGTCATGCGCATTCGCACCCAAGAAACAGGCGACATGGCGGTTTGAGCCGCAGATTTTTTGCAAGCCAGCACGCCGGCGAGCGTCCCCACTGACAAAAAATACCAAAAATCCCCCAATTTAACGGGTAAATCCACCTGTGAACAACCTGCGAACAAGAGCCGATACATTGTCCTTCCCTCTGTGGAAGCGGTGGCTTACAAGAAATCGCAGTCAATGCTCTTCCAGCGGTAAGCTCTTAGAGGAAGGTTTTTCCTCTGAAACTGGAAGAAATATTCTCTAAGTAACTGATATATAACTTGTTATATCGTATTCAACTAAGTAATCACAATCCAAGTGGACCGCTCCCGCCAACTACCCCCGCCGCCCGAGAAATGCATGAAAACACACGCTTTTATTGGTGTTTTCTGCCTGTAACGGAGCAGCGTGAATAAGCTGGATGGAATCGGCCTTTTGCGAAAGCCCCCGCAAATGCAGCCCAACCCCGATAAAACCTGGTCCGCCGCGCAAGAAAACCTGCGCACTCTCCTCAACCCCGAGATTTATCAGCTCTGGTTCGCCCCGTTGCGCGCTGTCGCGATGGACGCCAGCTCTTTCACGCTCGAAGTCGCTGACGACTTTTGCGAAGTGTGGCTTAAAGACAATTACTTTGGCCTACTACGCGACGTGATTGCCACCGCGACCGGCAAGCAACTCGATGTGCGCTTCCGCGTGGCAAAGCACGCGCCGACCACGGCCGCTGCGCCAAACAAAGGCAAAACCTCCGAACCGGCCGCCCCGACCGCCCCCGTACGCAGCCCGGGCCACCCAGCCGCCGAGGCCGAACCCAGCTTCAACCCGCGCAACACCTTCGACACCTTCGTCGTAGGCAACAACCAGTTTGCACACTCGGCGGCGCTGGCCGTCGCGCAGGCGCCCGGCAAGTCTTACAACCCGCTATTCCTTTATGGTGGCGTAGGCTTGGGCAAGACGCACCTGCTCCATGCCGTCGGCCACCATGTCAACGCGCACAAGAGGGGCGCGCGGATCGCCTACGTCACCACGGAAAAGTTCACCAACGAATTCATCGCTGCGTTGCAAGACAACTCGCTGGCACGCTTCCGCAAGAAATACCGGCAGACCGACCTGCTGCTGATTGACGACGTGCAATTCCTCGCCGGCAAGGAGCGCATTCAGGAAGAGTTCTTCCACACCTTCAACGCCCTGCACGAGGGACATAAGCAAATCGTCCTGACCTGCGACCGGCCCGCCAATGAGATTCAAGGGCTGGAACAGCGGCTCGTCTCGCGCTTCGAGTGGGGGCTGGTCACAGACCTGCAACCGCCAGACGTTGAAACCCGTATCGCAATTCTCCGTAAACGCGCAGCGGCCATGGGCAGCACGCTGCCGGATGACATCGCCGACTTCCTTGCAAACCGTATCCGCACAAACATACGTCGGCTCGAGGGTGCGCTAATCCGCATTGTTTCCTACGCCGCGCTCACGGGCAAACCGATGAGCATCGAGACGGCAGAAAACCTTCTACGCGACGTCCTGCATGAAGAAAGTCGCTTCACCTTGACCATCGAAGTCATTCAAAAGCGCGTGGCCGAGCATTTTGACCTGCGCTTGGCTGACATGACCAGCAAACGCCGGCCGGAAAACATCGCCTTCCCCCGCCAGATCGCCATGTTCTTGGCGCGGCAGATGACCGAGAGTAGCCTTAACACCATCGGCGAGGCCTTTGGCGGCCGCGACCACGGCACCGTGTTACACGCCTGCCGCCTCGTGAAGGATCGCATGGAGGTGGATTCCGGCGTGCGCCAGACGGTGATGCTACTGGAAAAGAAGCTACGCCGCTGATGGCAGCGGCGCGGGTTAGATTTTTCCTTTTCGGAAGGGCGGTTTCAAGCTATGAAGGTGTTTGTTGCCGTGAGCAGACCTCTGTCTACGCAGGCCCAGGTCGTTTCAGCATCCCATGATTGACACCAAAATCGCCTGCCAATGTGGCAACCGATTCAAGTTCGACATGGACTTGGTCAACGGCCGCGCTCCGGACGGCATGGTTTGCCCATCCTGCGGCGCGCCGGTTACGCCTGCGTGCAACGCGCTGGTGGACTTCCTCGTGGGTAAAGTACCCCCGTCCCTCGGCACCGGCTCGCGCCCGCTTAAGGAAATCCGCGTCGTCTGCGCCTGTGGCGCGCGCTACAAGTTTGACCTCGAACTGTCGGAGCAGGAAATGCCCGCCCCTGTAACGTGTCCCGGTTGCCAAGCGGACCTCACGGCGACTGCCAACTCGGAAATCCGCAGTTACGTCACCAAGCGCTCACTCATTGCGGAGACGCCGGCCGCACCAGCCGTTGCGGATGCCGTGCCTGCGCCTGCGCCCGCGGCGTCACCAGCGATCTTGCCAGAACCATCCCCCGTCGCGGCTTCGACCACGCCGACGCCTCTGGCCCCAGCCGCCGCCCTGCCAGTGCTGCCACCTTCGCTCGTCACCCCGGCCGCCATTGCCCCTGACTCGCCGCCTGCAGCATCCCTTGACTCGCCGCCTGCAGCCGCCGCAACACCCGACCCTAAACCGTCGCTCGACGCCACTGCAGCATCCACAACCCCGCCCACGCCCGCCACTCCCGCACCTACGGACGCAATCGCCAAACCAATTGAGGATCTCTTCAGCCAGGCCCGTGCCGTCTCTGTTGCTATGGAGGGCGCAATCGCCAAACCAATTGAGGATCCTTTTGGCCCAGCCCCGGAGGCAAAAACTTCTGGACCCAAGCTCAAGCCGCTCGAAGTTCCCCGTCCCAATCGTCCGCCGCCAGGCAGCCGTCCGGCCACACCGCCTGCAGGCAACAAGCCTGCCGTGCCCGTCGCCTCCGCTGCCTCCGCCGCTCCCGGCGCAAGGCCTGGCACCGGCAAACCCGGCATTAGGACCATCGCCAAGCCCGCAACCAAGACCGCTTCACGCGAGCCAAACTTCACCGTCGGCGTCGGCGGCGCGGTCGGCGGTGCGGTCATTGGCGCGGTTATCTGGTTCGTCCTGTTGAAAGCCACGCCGATGACCGCAGGTTGGATGGCGGTGGTAGTCGGCCTGCTTTCGGGCGGAAGCGCGCGGCTGCTGGGCCGAGGCGGCTCGCCCAAACTCAGCATTATTTCCTGTGTCAGCTCTGCGGTGGCCATCGGGCTAATGATCTGGATAGGCATGCTGCGCTTTTCCGATCGGCAGGCTGAGAAGGGGCTTGAACCACAATACCAACAGTTCGTGGCTGACGCCAAGCTAGCGATTGCAGCCGATGACAATCAACTCCGGGCCTACATTGCCCGAACGCGCCCGAGCGCCGATCTGGACGGCAACCTCATCACGCAGGCAGACATCCAAAAGTTCCGGGCTACCGAACTGCCCAAACTTAAGGAACGCGCCACCGGCTCCGCGGCGGACAAGGCTAAGTTTTTCTCCGAGCGGATTGCCGCTTATCGCGACGCGCAGGCGTGGGACGAGGTCTGGCAAGAGACGTTTGGCATCTTCGGCCTGCTGCTGGCGCTCGTAGGCATTATTGTCCCAGCCAAGCTGGCAGGCTAATGAAGCCCTGCTTTAGCCCATAGCATGCGGCGCGGTAACCTTAATTGAGTCATTGAATTTTCCCAACCATCTCATTGGGCAGGCAATTTTTATCCGCACTGGCGTGCCGGATTACGATGAAGTGGCCCGGCCTTTTCAGACCCTGGAAGAAATGGTGAAGCTCTGCTCTGAACCGCTCGCCGGCCTAACTTTAGAACGCGTGATCATTTACTCCATGCGTGAAGGCCAGCCTTGCGCACTAACGCTGGGGTTTATCTCGGCCAGCAAAAGCGTTCGACCCAACAGCCTCAATTTTAACTTTAAAGACTAAAGGGTGACCAACCCGTTCTCAAAGTGCGATGTCGGTGAAAATCCGCGTCTGCGTTCGGTCCTTAAGCACTCTTGCCAGCGGGGTTCGGCCCGGTGACGCGAGCGACTGCCGTAGAGCCGCCTCTTTGCCCGCGCCGGAAGCCAGCACCCACACTTGACGCGCGGCAGCAATTGCCGGGTAACCCAGTGTGATGCGGCGCGGCGGCGGCTTGCTGGCAGTGACGGCTCGATAGACGACGGGGGAGGAGAGCGCATCTTCAGCCTCGCCAGGGAAAAGCGAAGCGACGTGGCCGTCCTCACCCATGCCCAGCAAAACCAAGTCGAGTACCGGCTGGCCTGCTGCGTTGAGCGACGCGAAGCGGCACAACTCTGTCTGAGCTTCGCGCGCTGCGTGCTCGGGATCGTCCTCGCCTCGAATGCGATGTATGTTTTGGGGCTGCAGGCCTAGCGGCATGAAGAGCGATTCTGCCGCGCTGCGATAGTTGCTCTCTGCGTGATCTGGCGGAACGCACCGCTCATCTGCCCAGAAAAAGTGGACATGTGCGAGTGACTGTTTTCGCGTAAGGGCAATTCGGAGAACGCCGCTGAAGAAGTCTTTGGCAATGCGCCCGCCAGAAACTGCTACGTTTATGGGCACGGGGGAGGAAGCCGCCCATGCTACCATTTCGGCCGCGCCTTGCTCCGCCAAGGCGGTCGGGTTGGCACACTGCTTCAACTCCCAGTTGGACATTGGCGGAGAAAATTGGCGATTGCGCTGCGCGTCACTTCGCCGGCTGCGGGTCGCGCCAAGTGTGGCCGGAGGCGGCAATCAAGTCCTCCGCCGCCACCGGCCCCCAACTGCCGGCGGAATAAAATTCGCGGTTCGTCAGCGGTTTGTCGCTCCAGCCTTTGCGGATCGGATCCACGATGCCCCATGCTGTCTCGACCTCATCGCGACGGATGAACAACGTCGCATCACCGGCGATAGCCTCCAGCAACAATCGCTCGTAAGCTTCCGGCGTGTAGGCGCCAAACTCCGAGTCGTAACTGAAGTTCATCCGCACCGGGCGCACTTGGAGGTTCGCGCCCGGCACCTTGCCGTTAAACCGCAAGTAAATGCCCTCATTGGGCTGAAGCCGCAGCGTGATTGAGTTGGGATCGAGTTTCAGCCCGCCCTTCGCTGCAAAGAGCACGTTCGGCGTGGGCTTGAACTGGATCCGCACCTCGCTCGCAGAGAGCGGCATGGACTTGCCCGTACGCAAGAAGAACGGCACGCCGCTCCAGCGCCAATTATCGATGAAAAGCTTCAACGCGAGGTAGGTCTCGACGTTTGAATCTGTCTTAACTTTTTCCTCCTGCCGGTAGCCGTTGCGCAGCTTGCCATCTACCATGCCAGCAAAGTATTGCCCGCGCACTACCTGCTTATCTACGTCCCGCACGGGACGGATAGACTTAAGCAACTTCACTTTCTCGTCACGCACGGCCTCGGCCTCAAGAGACACCGGCGGCTCCATTGCGATGAGCGAAAGAACCTGTAGCAAGTGGTTTTGCACCATGTCGCGCATCGCGCCCGACTCCTCGTAATAGCCGCCGCGCCCGCCCACACCGACCTTCTCGGAAACTGTGATTTGAACGTGATCCACGGACGTGCGGTTCCAAAGCTGCTCGAAGATGGCGTTCGAGAAGCGAAACATCAGGATGTTTTGTACCGTCTCCTTGCCGAGGTAGTGGTCAATTCGGAAAATTTGTTTTTCGTGCGCGAACCGTGTGAGTTCGTTGTTCAGCTTGAGGGCGGAGGGCAAATCCGTGCCGAAAGGTTTCTCCACCACCACACGCTGCCACTCGCCCGGCGTCTCGACGCGTTTGAGGAGGTTCGCGCCGCACAACTGCTCCACCACCGCGCCAAACTGACTGGGTGAAATGGCGAGGTAAAATAGCAAGTTATTCCGTAACTCCGGCACACCAAAGGAGGTGAGTTTACCCGCAAGCCGTGCGTAGGCAGCGGGGTCGGTCAAGTCGCCCTGGCAATAGGAAACGTTGGCCGCGAACTCCGACCAAACCTTTTCATCCACCGACTTTGAGCGGCTAAATTGCGCCACGCCCGCCTTCAACTCCTCACGCCAGACTGCATCGTCTTTCTCACGACGTGCGAAGCCAATGATGCGCACGGGGCTAGGCAGCGCCTTTTCAACCGCAAGGTGGTAAAGCGCGGGAATGAGCTTGCGAATGGTGAGGTCGCCACTCGCGCCAAAGATGACAATCGTGCATGGCGACACAGCTTTGCGCCCGTCATCGAGGCGACACGCCATTAATTCGTCGAGTTGGTTGAGGTCATCCATACGGTGGGACAGTGAAGTTTTACGTCTGAAGTTCAAAGGCAAAAGTCGTTCTCGGCGGCTAACTTTGCGCTTTGAACCTTAAACAAGGAACCTCACCTTCTCCGAATGGAACTTTCGGGTAAAGCCGCCATCGTCACCGGCTCCTCGCGCGGCGTGGGCCGTGCCACTGCAGTTGCACTCGCCCGCCGCGGCTGCGGCGTGCTTATTAACTACAACACCTCGCGCACCGAGGCAGAGGCCACCGCCGCAGCTGTGCGCGAACTCGGCGGCCGGGCTGTCTGCTTCGCTGGCGATGTGGCCGATGATGCGGTGTGCCGCGCGATGATTAATACGGCGGTACGCGAGTTCGGCCGCCTCGACGTGCTGGTGAACAACGCCGGCACCACGCGCTTCATTAACTTTCCCGATCTTGAAGCCGTCACCGAGGACGATTGGACCCGGATTTTCGCCGTGAACCTGAAAGGCCCGTTTCAGTGCGCCCGCGCCGCGCGCCCGCACCTGGAACGTCACGGCGCCGGCGTCATCGTCAATGTCGCCAGCGTCGCGGGAATCACCGGCGCGGGCAGCAGCATCCCTTATTGCGCGTCCAAGGCGGCAGTCATCAACCTCACCATCGCGCTCGCCCGCACCCTGGGCCCCGCTATTCGGGTCAACGCCGTTGCGCCCGGCTTCATTGATGGCGAGTGGCTTCGTAAAGGCTTGGGCGACGACTTTGAATCCGCCAAGGAAACCAAAGCCCAGCACGCCGTCCTCGGTAAGGTTTGCCAGCCCCAAGACATTGCCGATGCCATCCTCGCGCTCATCACCGCTGACCTGGTCACCGGGCACACAATGGTCGTAGATGCTGGCCATACCATCGGCCCGCGACTAAATCACGGGATCAAGTGACCACGCGAGGTCATCGGCCTGCCAAATGCCGCCAAGCGAACCCAAGCCGTGATTTTCCCGCACGCTAGTAAGGCTGACGGCCGCAGGCTTAATCTTCCTAAACCTGCGTAAATTTGAGCGCGGGCAATTGGGTTTTCTCGAGCCGTAAAACCTGATGGAAAGCCGGACTCTTCCTTAGAGTTTCGCCATGCCCCGCCGCTTCTACCGCATCATCGAGCGGTAAGCCCGCCGCGCAACTGCGCGTACTAGATTTGCCCGCTGCTAGTCCGGTCATTATGACTTCGGAAGTTTAGCCGCATGTCCTTTGATGA
>VHDH01000007.1 GCA_016871445.1 Verrucomicrobiota bacterium
CCATGCTGGTGCTAAACAAAATAGATCGCGCCGAGCCAGATTTGGTCGCCCGCTGGCGAATGGCTCACCCGCGTGCTGTCGCTATTTCCGCCCGCACGGGCGAGGGTTTCGATGCGTTGATGAGCGAACTGGGCACCGCGTTGCGGCCGGTAAGGGAGTTTCTCGAGTTAAGCATTCCGCATGCCCAAGCCGACGTGGTGGCCAAGTTGCATGAAGTCGCACAGGTTGTGGAGCGCGATTACAGCGGCGAGGTCGCTCGCTTCAAGGCCCGCATCCCTCCGCACTTGCACGCAGAGTTCGCGGAGTTTGTAGTTAAGGAACTATAGGTGATGAAACGAATCCGGGTTATGAGTTGCGCGTTGCATGCTCGCCAAGGAGACGCGAGCCACCGCCGTCTGACCTGTACCCCACAGCACACAGCAGGCTCATGAGCGGTCCGCGCATCAAAGACATTCCAGCACATGAGCGCCCGCGCGAGCGGTTAGCGGCAGAGGGAGCAGAGGCGTTAGGCAACTCGGACCTGATCGCCATCCTGCTGCGTACGGGCTTGCAGGGAAAATCCGCGCTCGTCATCGGTCAGGAACTGTTGGCGAAGTTCCAGACGCTCGACCACTTATCGCAGGCTTCGGTGTCGGAGTTATGCGCCGTCAAGGGCATTGGGCGCGACAAGGCAGTGACGCTTAAGGCCGCGTTCACACTCGCGCGCCGCATGGCAAAGGAAATTAGAGCGGAACGGCCGCTGCTGGATTCACCGGAGCGAATTGCCGACTGGCTGCGCGAGGATTTCCGTGCAACGGGCGTGGAGCGACTCGTCGTGCTGCTGCTTGACACACGGCGGCGGCTCATCCGTGTGGAGGAACTGGCGCACGGCACACTGGACGCCATCCACGTCCACGCCCGCGAGGTCTTCAAGCACGCCATCGCTGCAAACGCCGCCATCATCGCACTCGCGCATAATCATCCCAGCGGCGACCCGACGCCCAGCGAGGCTGACATCAAAGTAACACGCGACCTCATCCGCGCCGGACAGTTGCTCAAGATCGAGGTGGTGGACCACGTAATCCTCGGCCGCCGCACGACGGAGCGGGAGCGGGATTACGCGTCGCTACGGGAGTTAGGGTACTTTTATTCGTGAATCAGAGTCCCTATTTCAAAATCAGAACCTAATCGCGGGCGCGGTCGGACCAGTTACTGATAAATCAATACTTAACAAGTCAGATGCTTCATCCCACCGCCATCATCGCTCCGAGCGCTCAACTCGCCCCCGACGTGAAGGTCGGCCCTCACGCCGTGATCGAGGATTATGTCACGCTGGGCCCCGGCTGTGTCGTAGGGCCATTCGTCCATCTGCTCGGGCATACAACGTTCGGCGCACAGAATTGTATCCACGCTGGCGCAGTGATCGGTGACACGCCGCAAGACCTAAAGTATCAAGGAGAGCCAACGCGCCTGATCATCGGCAACAACAATGTCTTTCGCGAGCACGTCACCGTGCATCGTTCTAACAAGCTCGCGGAGGACACGATTATCGGCTCGCACAATTTTTTGATGGCCAACTCGCACGTCGGTCACAATGCACGGCTGGGGAATCACGTCATTCTCGCCAACGGCGCGCTGCTTGCGGGTCATGTCGAGGTTGGCGACCGCGCGTTCATCTCTGGCAACTGCCTCGTGCATCAGTTCACGCGTGTCGGCGCCCTGGCGCTGATGCAGGGCGGCGCAGCCATCAGCCAAGACTTGCCGCCGTTCTGCATCGCCACGGGTTACAACGGTATCTGCGGATTAAACACCATCGGCCTGCGCCGCAATGGCTTCTCATCCGAGCAGCGGTTGGAATTGCGCCATTTCTATCACCTGTTTTTTTTGAGCGACAGGCCATGGCGAGATGTGGTGGCCGAGGCGCAGACCACCGCCCACGGCGATGCGGCCATGCAAATGGTCAACTTCATTGCTGCTAGCAAGCGCGGCGTCTGCCGCCACGTCGGCAGTCGTAACGTGGAGGAGTAACCCAGGCTATCTCACTGCGGGCCTTTCACGCGAAACGTCGCCATCACCGGGCGGTGGTCTGACGCCTCGCGCCACCACGGCAAGGCAAGCACACAGGTCTGTTCCGGCACAACGCAGTCGGCAAGGGAACGGCTGGCTAGCAAGTAATCGAAGCGGGAATAAGTATCCGAACGGTGATAGTGATATGTCCAAGTACCATTGGTTGGCGTGCGCTGGAGCGGAGCGTTGGGCGTTGAACGCACAGCCTCCTCAGGCCGTAAATCAACCAACGCGGTACGTCCGCGCCCGAGTAGCGACAAGACAGGCTTGGCGTCCCGAGTGTCATTAAAATCGCCGGCTACCAGCAGCGGCGAAATTGGGTCGATCTTTAGTCGCGCATCAATCTTCTCTCGCAGCACTAGTGCCTCTGCCGCTCGGAGTTCCGCCTCATCGGCTCCAGGCACGGTGCGCTTGGACTTTAGGTGCGCAACTAACAGGGTGAATTGAAACTCCGGCGTAACTTGGATATCCACCTCTGCGAAACCCCGGCTCACGCGGAACCGGCGGCCTTGTAGGAGAAAACTGTCCTCGACATGCGGTCGACGCGCGACGAGCGGGAAGCGGCTCAGGACGGCTACGTGTATGTTGGTGTCGTAGCCGCGCACGTGCTCCCAATGCGGATATTCAAAACCCGCGGCTTTTAGGTCGGCGCGGAGCTCGAGTAGTGCGTTGGTGCCGCCGACCTCCTGCAAAGCGAGCACATCCGCTCGCACCGCAACCAACGTATCGCGGATCCGCGCCTTGCCTTTAGCGGTCTTCGCAGTGCGACCAGGCACTGGGCCATCGAGGTAGTTCTCCAAGTTATAA
The DNA here is from genome assembly GCA_016871445.1 of Verrucomicrobiota bacterium. GTDB lineage: Bacteria > Verrucomicrobiota > Verrucomicrobiia > Limisphaerales > SXTU01 > SXTU01. Next base: position 2,854 of record VHDH01000007.1, read on the forward strand.
GTCGCCACGCTAAACCGCTCTGTCGCCGAGCTGTTGGCAACCAGTTGCCAGACTAAGGCGAGCAGGAGCAACCGGCACAGGACTCGGGGAACCATTCGTAAAAATTACCGTTTGCCCCGTGCCTTTCAACTCTGCGTTCAGGCCGGCTCTTGCTGGCTGATGCAGTGAAAGCTACCCAGGCCCCAGATTAGCTCGGTCGAGTCGATTCCCACGACGCGGTGTCGCGGAAACTCGCGCTGCAAAATTTCCAGCGCACGGCGATCGTTGGCATGGCGGTAGGTGGGCACGCAAACCAAGCCGCTGGCGATGTAAAAGTTCGCATAGCTCGCGGGCAGGCGCTGGCCGTCGTATTCGATCTTGCCGGGCATGGGCAGTGCGACCACGCGCAAAGGTTGGCCGGCTTGATCCTTCATTGTGCGGAGGCGCGCAAGGTTGTCCTGAAGCAACATGAAGTTCTCGTCCACTGGATCTTCTTCAACCACCGTAACCACGGTCGTGGGGCTTACGAAGCGCGAGAGATCATCAACATGTCCGTCGGTGTCGTCACCCACGATACCGTCGCCAAGCCAGAGGATGTGTGTGACGCCGAGGAAGTCGCGAAGGTATTGCTCGATTTGGGCTTTGGTTAGGTGAGGGTTACGGTTGGGATTAAGGAGGCAGGCCTCGGTGGTGAGCAATGTGCCGCACCCGTTCACCTCGATGGAGCCGCCTTCCATTACGATGCCGGGCGAGAAAAGAGGCACTCCGCGCAGTTTCGCTACGTGTTGCGGGATGGCATCGTCAAGGTCGTAGGGCGGGTACTTATTACCCCAAGCATTATACCCCCAGTCCACAATGGCGCGTTCTGGATGGCCAGCGCGCTCGCGCGTTAGAAAAACTGGCCCGTGATCGCGGCACCAAGGCTCGTAGGCCGGAAAGTGGTGGAAGTGGATGCGTTCAGACGTCACCTTGCGCTTGGCCAGCAGGCCTCGCACCCAAGCTTCACTCTCGGCGTTCCAAACGTTGATATTTACGTCCTCAACTGAAACAAGGTGGCGGATGAACTCCGCGTAAACATCCGGCACCGGTTCGTATTTATCGGGGAAACTGATGCCCTCGGGGCGTGGCCAAGTGAGCCAGGTAGAAACATGCGGTGCCCATTCGGCGGGCATGCGGTAACCAAGGGAAGCGGGGCTGGAGGGAGTGTAGTGAGCCATTGTGCAGGCAGGCTGAGCTAGAGGGCAACTCCGGCAACTATGCCGTTGAATTCATACTATGCAGATCGCCATCCGGCTCAAGTTCCCGGAGAAAACGACGCCTAAGGAAGCCATAAACGCGTGGTGACGGAAAACATTATGGTTTGGCTGCGGGGAGCGGATTGGTGGCCGCTTCGAAGTCTGTCAATCCTCTGCTAAAAAATTGTTCCCAAAAAGATTGGCCATCATACCACTCGAGTGGAAGCGAATCATTTGGCCAAAAGCGGGCATATGCGGGCGTGATTTACTTAACCGGCGTCACAGTCAGGTCATCGAATTGAATCGGCGTGCCAGAAAATGGCAGGCCCCAGATAGACGGCCGGCCGGGCGTAGGCTCTGTGGTCTCAAGAAAGCCGATGGACCACGCGGTTGGCTCGGGAGTGCCCTCGGCCCAAACCCGTCCCTCGACGAGCCACTCACCCGCCTTGCCCGCTGGGCGAACTTGAAACTTAAGCGTCGCCCACTTGCCACTCTGCCAATCGAAGGGCGCGGTGGCTTTCACGTCCTCGCCCTTGATGATTTCCAGTGCTTTCTTCGCGGGCGTGACCTGCAATTTGTAGCCGCCTACACCGTTGAGGCCCACAGCCAGCACCGGCAAGCGCCGGCCCTTGCCTGTGCCTAGGATGCGCGCCTGAACGCAGAAGCCGGCCTTTTCCGACGGGCCGAACAGCACGCCGAACGTCTCCAATGGGTCGCCGGGCAGTTCTAATAGCTTGCCGCTGCCCACCTGCTTCACCCCGAATCCGCCATCTAACACCAGCATTCCGTCGGGCACTTTATCCAGTTCGGCCTTCTCGAAATCTTGCGCGTAAACTGGTTGGACAGCCGGTGCGGCCGCCTTGCTGCCGCCGGCCTGCGTGAGTTTATCTTTTTCCAAGTTCGCGCTGATCCAAGTCCGCATGGTTGAACTGCCCTTGCCATAGCCACCGGGCAGATCCACGTAATCGCGCGTTTGTAAGTGCGGGGGTTGGCCCCAGTGCTCCGGAAAACTTTTCTTCTCGGCCGCGTTGGCGAATACGGTTCCGGCAAGCAGGATGAGGAAGGCAAATTTCATACGTGCCCTTACTATTGATAGCCGGCTAATCGGGCGCAATCATGGAAACGTCCCGCCATTGCCTGCCCGTTCCCGCCCCGCGGAAAAATCCTTACAAAGGTGAGTAATTTGTGACTCCCGTTGAACTCGGAGTTCGTGCGAACGTTTTTTGGGGCGACAATGTCCAACCCCGGCTGTGGCGCAGACGAGATGGATGCGGCCGGACCTTCCGGCGAACTCAGACTTGGAACCACTCCTTCGCGAAGACGATGCGGGTCTTTTTCGCCACCGCCTCGCTGGCCTTGATGACGCTGACCGTGGCCTCAAAGCCGTCTTGTGCGCTGGCTGCGGGCTGGCGGGGCACAGTGGCGAGATGCTTCACTAGCGCGACTTTGTCGGCGTCGCCGAAAGTGGCCTTGAAATCCTCCACCGCGCCGCTGACTTCGTTGACGTTCGTAAGGAAGTTCTCCATCGCGGCCTGCAAAGAGGTGGTCATGGCCGGAGTGTTATCCTCCACCTGCTCGCCCTGTGCGGCGAGCTTGGTGGCATTAGCCACCAACGCGATGCCGGTTTCTTTATGGAAATTGTCCTTGCGCGCGTAAACTTCCCAGCCCAACAGCGGCGCGTCGGACTCCTTGAACATCCACGCCTTGCCGCCCCGCATCATCACGGCGGCATCGGTGCCGTAAATCATCTCGTAGTCAGAGTCGAACGAGTTTGCCAGTGAGGCGTCATAAATGAAGTTCACGCCCTGCGGATAGTCGAAGACACACTGCGCGGTATCCGCCACCGTGCGGCCATCAGCCCATTGAAGTACGCCGCCAAAGCCAGTGACAGCCGTGGGCAGGTCTTTGAGGAACCATGAGTTATTGTCAACTTGGTGTATGCCAATTTCACCGACCAACCCCGCGCTCTGCTCCGCGCGCAAGTGCCAATTGATTTCGCGCTCCCGGTCGGCATTCGGCGAGGCCTTGCGCCAGCTCTGCTTCTTGTGCCACTGCGCGCGGGCGAAAAGGTTTTTGCCCAGCGCCCCGCTGCGGACGAATTGAAGGAGAAAATGTCGCTGTGCATCCGAGCGAAGCTGAAGGCCGGCTTGAAAGACGGAGGTCGGCGTGTTCTTGGCCGCCTGTGCGATGGCGCGCGCGTCCTCGACCGTGTGCGCGAGCGGAGCTTCGCAATAGACATGCTTGCCCGCTGCGAGCGCCTCAATGACCAGCGGTCTGTGCTGGTGCGTGGGCGTCGCAATAACCACGGCCTGCACGTCCTTGTTCGCAAGCACCTTTTTATAATCACTTTCCTGCGCCGCACCGGGAGCGTTCTCTGCCGAGCGGCGCACCATCGCAGCGTAGGTGTCGCAGATGGCTACAAGCTTCGCCTCTTTGGTGCGCGCGAGGACGTTGACGATTTCACGACCCCACGGCCCAAGACCAATTACCGCGACATTCACACTGTAGGCAGCCTTCTTCTCGGCGGGCGCGGGGGCCTGCGCGCGCAGTTCTACGGCGCCAAGCCCGGCCACCAGAGCAGCAAAGGAGCCGCGCTGTACAAACGCGCGGCGGTTTATGTCGTTGGCGTCGGTGAAAGTTTCAGACTGATTCATAAGCGATATGATGGCGAGGTTTTGCCCGAAGGCAACGCTCGACAATAATTAGACGTCGGGGTTACAGGCCGAATGCCTAACGAGGCGGGCGTAGCGTGGGCACAGAGGTCAGCTGTTTGAAGCCCTGCCCGCTTAGCCATTGGTCTGTCGGGGCGAGGATGCGCACGGGGCGCGTGGTGAACGGATCGCGGTAACTTAGTTCTACGGCGCGCAACGCGAGCGGTGGACGCAGGCGCGGTGACGTTTGGGCAGAGGGGCCGTAGAGGGGGTCGCCAAGGATGGCGTGGCCGGAGGCGAGGAGGTGAACGCGAATTTGGTGCTGCCGGCCGGTAGTAGGGTGCGCTTCCACGAGCGCGAGGCGGTCCTTGATTTGCAAGACGTGAAAGTGGGTCTTGCAATCTTTACCATCGCGCGGATCTACGCGGATGCGACCGTTAACGTGAGGATCAGGGCCGAGGCGGTCTGTACGGGTCCATTGAGTGTCACGCGGCACGCCATGAACGATGGCGAGGTAACGCTTTACCATGCGCCGCGTTTCGAACAGCCCGCCGAGGGTTTCCACCGCGCCGAAGCTTTTACCCCACAGCATTACACCAGTGGTTTCCGCATCAAGGCGGTGGATGAAACGAAGGAACTTTAGGTTGCGTGAGCGCGCCCAAAAATGTCCGGCGGCGATGGAGGATTGGATAGCAGTCTGAAGGTTTCGGTTAGTGCGTTGCCAAGAGTGAGGCACGAGCATCCAACCCGCTGGCTTGTCAATAGCGATGACCGAGCGGTCCTCAAAAAGAATAGGAATTGGCTCGGCTTCGGGCAGGGCGATGTAAGCAGACTTTGGCATGGCGCGGCGAGCGGCGGAGGCTGGGACCGATCAGTGCACCTTGGCGAGTTGGATTTAGAGGTTGTCGAGTCGGGTACGGATTGCGTCCATCAGCTAAACCAATCCCGGCAAGAATCACTGGGCAAGCATTCGCATGCTGTTCATGCAGCAGCTGAGAAACCGATGAGCTTTGGGGCGGCTAAAAGTAAGTTCGGGGGCTGCGATGACCACTAAAAACCGATGGTCGGATGCTTGATCGAGACATTTACCGCCGTCATTCCCCACTTGTGTTAAACAGTTGCCGAGAGGCAAGTGAACTACGATTAGACCATTATCTAAAGAGGCTTGAGGTTCCGATGCCCAAGTTCTCGCAATGACTTACCAGTTACAAGGTGTGACCGTCGGCCGCCTTGGAGCAAGTTGGCGAGGCAGACACAGTGGTGGTGGAATAAGTGCCGCCCGCCGGGCACTGAGGCAGTAACGAGCCTTTCAGGTATTCCGCCGCGTTCGCTGTCGTCACAGCGTCAGTGGCGGATTTTTTATTTTCGAGAGCCCACTGCTGCACTGCGCCGTCAATCTGCTTGAGATTTGCAATGCACGCATTCTTCTGGGCCGTGGCGCGCGCTTTGACAAAGTTCGGAATGGCGATGGCGGCAAGCAGGCCAATGATGGCGACCACAATCATGATTTCCACCAAGGTGAATCCGCCTCTTCGAGAATTGGTGATTTTCATTTTAAATGTTTCATCATCCCAAGCGTGCAACCAGCAGCGGATGAGGAGGTTAATATCGATAAACAATGCCTACTGACCACTTTATACTAATAAGCAGATACTGCGGCAAATGGTTGCTATTGTCAACGACGGGAGCGGGGTCGAGCCGCAGGCCGGCGGGCCATATCCTTTGACTTGGTTGGGTACGCGACCTATTTTAATTTTGATGTTAGCCGCCAGCAGCAACAAGGTCGTCGCCTCGCCATCCGAATCGGCCTCTGAAGATGCTCGCCTCGTCTGGAAGCAGCTCGTGGGGCCAGTGCGGCCATTCCTTGATGCCGTTTCCCAACGGTTGGAGGGGCAAGTCGATGCCTTCGACCCTGAAATTTCCGCTTACGCCCGTTACGCGCTTTCCAACCAAGGCAAGCAACTCCGGCCCGCGCTCGTCGCCTTTGCCGCCAATGCAGCTGGGCGCACGACGGACGATCACGTCACCGTGGCCGTGGTCATCGAAATGGTTCATCTAGCTACGCTCGTCCATGATGACGTAATGGATGCGGCAGAAATCCGCCGCCGCCGTCCGACGCTGGCTGCAAATTGGGGAAACGAAATTTCTGTGCTAGTGGGCGATTGTTTATTCGCGCACTCGCTTAAACTCGCGGCCAGTTTTCCCACACCGGTCATCTGTCGTGCGGTAGCGTCGGCGACAAACACAGTTTGCTCAGGCGAAATCCTCCAAACGCACCGGCGGCTCAATTTTGCCGTGAGCCGAGCCGAATATTTCAAAGTGCTGGGCATGAAGACCGCCGAGTTGTTTGCACTGTCGTGCGAGTTGGGTGCGCTGCTAGCCGGTGCGGGCGCGGCCGAGCGCTCGGCGTTACGCAGCTACGGCATGGCACTAGGTACGGCGTATCAAATTTACGATGACTGCGTGGATGTGTTTGGCTCCGAGGCGAGTGTGGGGAAGTCCCTCGGCACCGACCTCGCCAGCGGTAAACTCACCCTGCCTATTCTGGTGGTGCTGGAGCGTGCGACGCCCGAGGAAAAAGCAAAGCTCCGCGAGCTGATCGAGGCATGGCGGCCGCACCACATCGAGAAAGTCTTGGGGCTGCTTAAGCAGCATGATGCGCTTAAAGAATCTCGCCGCGTCATCTTCCAGTATCTTGCCGATGCAAACCGTGCCCTAGCCGACCTGCCCGAGACTGAGGGCCGCGCCGCGCTGACAATGTTGGGCGAGTTCCTCGGCCGTCAGACTATCGCGTTAGGCGGGTAGCGTGCATGGCTGAAGCGCTTTCAGCTCCCTCCGCCCCCGTTGAAGCCCTCTCTCAACTCGAGGACATTTTACTCGTCCGCCAAGCGCAGGGCGGCAGCGCGGCGGCTTACGATGAATTGGTGCGTCGCTATCAGCGACAAATTTACGGGGTCATTTATCACATGACGGCACACCACGAGGACGCCGATGACCTTGCGCAGGAAGTCTTTGTGAAAGCTTGGCAGGCACTCAAATCCTTCAAGGGTGATTCCAGTTTTTTCACCTGGCTTTACCGTATTGCCATCAACCGGACGCTAAACCATCTCAAACAGCGCAACTACCGGAACAGTCGGCACGCCATGAGCCTCAACGACCTTGACGTGGACGCCGAACGGCACCCTGACCTAGTTGCGCTCGTCTCAGATAAGACGCCGCGCCGCGATCTGGCGCTGGAGGAACTGAAGGAAAAATTGAACGCAGCCATGCAGCGTCTGTCCGAAAATCACAGAACTGTGGTAAGTCTGCACGACATCCAAGGCCTGCCGCATGACGAGATCGCGATTATACTAGGCTGTAACGTCGCGACCGTACGCACCCGGCTGTTTTATGCTCGGCAGCAGTTGCAAGGCATTTTATCTGACTACCTGAAGTGATCATGGAACCCGGCCCGAACTCACCGGAAAAATTAAAGAGGCTCCAAAATCTCCTCACGCTCAAGCGCCACGAGCTGCCGCCGCCAAGCTACTTTGAGCGGCTGCCGAGAAGCATCCGCGGGCGCATCGATCAAATGCAAGCCCGCCCCGCCCGGTTCTGGCAGCGCTGGTTGGAGGCGTGGGACATGACGCCCGCTTTGACGACAACCTACGCGGCGGTGGCGGTGGTGCTGCTATTCACTGCCACATGGTTAAGACGGCCGCCAGAGGCAGTCAACGAACCACAACTTGTGAAGACTCCTCCGGTGGAAACGAACTACAATCCCGTGTTGATCACCTCGAACACCCCGCCGTCAGGCCTGTTTAATCCGCCATCGTTGCAAGTGCAGCCCGCAAGCGCGCCGAAGCACTGACCCGGGCCGCCGCAGGTCAATCCATCCGTGTAAACACCAGCACGTTGAAGCCAACCGGCGCGGCCAGTTTTCCGCTCTCGACGATGTTCACGTCTGCCGTACGCTCGCCGGTCGGCGTCTGCACGGTGAATTGAAACTTGTCCCCTTCCTTTTTCCATGTCCCGGTGGCCACGGTCTTTGTTGGAGGGGGCGTGTTGCTGCCATCCGGGTTCTGCACCATCGGGAAGCGGAAGCCCGGCATCAACATTCCGGCGAACGCGATGGGATCGCGCCGGCCCTTGAGAAAGATCTTATTGTCGGGCGTGACACTCAGCGTGTAATCGGAAATGGCGGCTCGGAGGAGGGTGTTTAGGCGGCCCTGGTCGTTGGCGGTGGCTTTCGGGTTAGTGCGAGCGTGTTGGCGAACTGTGGCGCTAACATCCACCTGCCATTTGCCAACCAGCGGCTCCTTCGCGTATTTCTCAGACTTGCCGGTCTTGAGAAAGCCGGTTAGGTCGGCGATGTCTAACTCTTGGGCATTACGCTGGAACTCGGGATTGGCCAGCAGCGGACGGAAGGTCGGATTCTTGATGATAAGCGCTACATTGGTCTTGGCCGGTAGCAGTGGCTTAAGGGTTTCGTTGGTGAAAACGGTCTGAAACGCGGCGTCCTCGGCCAGCGAAAGAAACTGTGGGTATTCCGCCAGCCGCTCCTGCAATTCCGGGTTGTGATATAGCAGCCCGAGCAGGTCCGCCCCTTGGAAAAAGGCTGGCGAGGCCTGTCCGACGCCCGCCGCCACGCGGTCGAACTTGGTGCTGGTCAGGTCATCATGCATTTTGTTGACCAACTCGAGCCAGAGGGGGTTGTCATTTGGCGATTTGAGCTGCCGCGTAACGTAACCAGCGTGATAAAGATAGGCGCTGGCCGCCACGAGGTACACTACCGCCGCGACGATTCCGAGGCTCAGACCCGTGGCCGCGTCAATTCGCTCCCAGCGCATTCGTACGTCGTCCGGCGCACGGAACTTGTAATAGCCGCTTATCTTAAGATAGGTGGCTACAGCAAAACTGTTAAATATCAGTACCACCGCCAAAAACACCAGTGGCGCGGCTAGCGCCCAACTGTTGACCGGGTCCTTCATACCTATCGCTCCCAGCGCCGTGCGCAGGTGCGGGGCTAACGGCCCCGCCACAAACAACGCCACGATTACGCCAATGAGCGAAATTCCCATACGGATGCCGCCGATCTGACGCCCCAAGGCGCCCACGACGGCGGTTACTAACAGGGCCAAAATCCAAATGGTCATAGCTGTGTATTATCGATGACACCTCCTGAAACGCACGTAAAAATTTCGGGGAACGTCCACCACTGGACAGTTCAGCGCCCGCCCATAATGGCCTTAAAAAGGCCGTAGAGCACCGCGAGCAGGACGGCGCTTAGGACAAAGAAGCGGTTGCGCGCGACCCGCCGCTCGTAGCGCAGCGGCCGCAAGCCACGAATCTGTCCGGAATCGAGTAGTTTGACGAGTTTGGGATTGCCCGTGGGCGTGAGGCCAAAGTGGCGTTTGAGATTCTGCAGCGTCCCCGCGCCGCCGCGCGGACGCGGGTTGAGCTCGGGATGAGCGTGAGCTGGGGCGGCAGCCGGGGCCGCCTTGAGCCGTTTTTGATCCACGTCCTCGAAGACCGGTGCGGCGGACGTGGGCACGGCCGTAACCTTTGAGCCGCCGGGCAGTGCGGTGGAGCGCAGCTTGGGCGAACCGGGCCAGAGCGGTGTGCCAGCCTCGGCCTGCTTGATCTGCGCTTGCAACGCGGCGATCTTTGCTTCCAGTGCGCGCGCGCGTTCCGAAAGCAGATCCGTATTTTTTCGGAACAAGGCCATGACCAACGCCTCAGCGGCGTAAAAAAAACAGCATGCCCGCCGCCCCGAGCAGCACGGCTAACGCGACGGGCCAAGTTAAGGCGAAACCCAGCCGGCACAACTCGCTGAAACTTTGCGCGCCGAGGGGATGGCTTTGAATTTTTGCGGGGTCGGCGGTGGCGGCTGCACCGGGATGACTGGTGAGCGCACCATCGAGGGTGGGCCACTTAAGCCGCGCACCGTTCCATTCCATGCGGGCATTCTCAATGGCGGTGAGGGCGCGGGTTAGCTCGATGTTATAGGCCTCGGCGCTCCAGCCCTCCTCGTTAATTGCGCGCACCTTGTCAAGTGACTCACGCAGGCCGGCGAGGGATTTCGCCATTTGTTCAGCGTCACGACGCGAGCGCAGTTCCGCTTCTTCGAGCAGCACCAGGCCGCGTGTGAGGTGGTGCAGCATTTCCGTGCGGCCTGTCTGTAACTCTACGCGGCGTCGTCGGGCTTCCTCGAGCGCGGCCCGCTCGCGTTCCAACTCGTCCTGCTTGCGCTTCAACTCGGCGAGTTGCTGCTGCGCATCAGACACGCGTGAGTCAAGCTCTTCACGGGTAGGCGGGCGACTGAAAGAACTGGCTTCGCTCATGGCAGTAGGGCGGACGGTGGGCCGGGCGTCGGTGTGTGCTGCGCTGTCTACAAACTCGGTCTGGTCGAAGTCCGAAGGCATAAGATAATTGTAATCCTAGCGCGCCGAACGAAAAGGGAAATTTGGCATGAGGCAGGTTGCGTAGTGCATGGACTTTTAAAATTCAGCCGTCTCTTGGGTGTGTCGGCGCATCACAAACTACATTTAACCTAGTGCTCGAAGTTCCGCAGCTTTCGTAAGGCCAAGGTTAGCGGCACATAACCTAGGGCGAGGGATAGCGCGGCGAATCCTACGAAGCACGTCAGCACCGGAGGATCGCTGAGTTCGCGGTTCCAACGCCATGGTGAACCCCATGCCAGCAACAGCACGCTAGCAACGATGTAGAGGAAGCTCATCACCAACGCGAAGGTTCCGCCAAAGCCGCTCACGATCTTGCTCGGGTTGTCCTCGCGCAGGTTCGGGTAGAGCACGCCGATGCCCAGCGCCAGCGCGTTGAGTGTGAGCGTCATCACGGTAATCGCGCCGGCGAAGTAAGCGGTGCGTCCGACGGGCATTTGCAGCATGTGACATGAGAGTGCGATAATGCCCAGCGTGATCACCAGCGACGCGCTGGTGACCAGGAGAAACTTGGTTTGCACCACACGCGCTAGGCCAAGCGGTGCGCGCCCCACGATCCAAAGGCGTTTTCCCTCGAGCGAGAACTGCGGAAAGACAAAGCGCGTCGTGAGCGTGGCGAGGTTGAGCGAACAGGCCGCGAGGTTTAAGTAGGAAATTAGATGCAGCCAAAACGGGCTGCTGATCTGCGAGGTGAAGTGACGTAGGTTAAGAATATAGACCCCTAGCAGGCCGAAAAGCACAAGCGACTGTCCCCACTGCGTCGTATCGCGCCAAAACATTCGCACGTCCTTAACCATGAGCGCCCGCACGTCCGTGCGCAACGGCAGCAGCCGGAAGAGGCGTTCCATAAAACCCGCACTGTAGTGAAACTGCCTTCGTCGGTCTTGCCATTGGCGGAACCATTCCCATTGGCCGAACACGCTCGCGCGGCTATGGACCACGGAGGTTGCATCGTAGAACAGGTTCCCCATGCGCGTGCAAGCCAGCGTGCCGAAAAACAGCACGTGACTCAAAAGCACCAGCACGAAAAAGCCCGCTGCCGCGAGGGCTCCTTCCGCCCATTGCTGCACGCTCGCAGAGAGCCAATAGCTTGGCAGGAAGGGAAACTGGGCAAAGCGCGTCTTGGCCAAAAGACGATCTAGCACGGCGAGCACGCGGGTCTCGAGCGATTCCTCGTCCACTTGCTCGGGGCGCAGATAATATTTCACGGCGAAAAACAACACGCCCGCCGCCACCAGCGCTGCGATCTGAAACGCTCGCCGGTCGAGGAACCGCGCAAGGTTCACTGCCGTCCATGTGCCGAACACCGCCGGCAGCATGATGAACAAGCCCACCAATACCACGGTCAGCGCGTAAAAATGCCATGGCACTTGCCGCCACATGCCGTAGGCCCCAAGCAGCGGCGCGATCAGAAACAGGAACGCCCACGACGCCAGCACCGTGGACTCGACAAATTTCCATCGGAACACTGTCTGGGCGGGAATGGGCAGGGTGAGCAGCGCGGCAGTCTCACGGTTGCGAAAGAAGTTCGAATAACCGATGACCAAGTTGCTGAACAGCAGCAGGATGAACAGGAAGGCGAACAGCAGGAACAAAAGCCGCTCGATGAGTAGCTCGCCTATGCCCGGGAACACACCAATAAACTTGAGCCCCTTATAAAACAACCCAAACGCCAGCACGATATAGCCGCCAATGAATAATCCAATAATGACCGTTAGCAGGCTGGACTGCTCGCGCACCGAGCAGAGTCGCCGCCAGTTTTGAAGCAGGTTGACGCGCAGCAGGAGCAGCAGCGGAGCGACGGCAACGGCCCCCGGCAGAGCGGGCGAAGCGGTCGGCGAAATGGCGGAATGCTGCACGAAACACTGCCAAGAGACAGATGGTCGGGGCGGTGAGATTTGAACTCACGACCTCTTGGACCCGAACCAAGCGCGCTAGCCAGGCTACGCTACGCCCCGAACCAAAGGGCCCGCAAAATGCCGTTCACCCTGCCGAAATGCAACGACCATTTTAGCTCATTTGGGCCGCCCGCTGACTGCGTTGACGCCGTAAAAACGGGTGTTAGCCTCCACTGATCATCAAGAGCCCACCGCCCTTTCATCCGTCCCGTCGAGAGTTTCTCGCCGCCTCCACCGCGCTGACCGCTGGGGCCTTGGCGGGCTGCGCCACCACGGAGGCAACCTCGCGCCGCGGTTTTGTTGATGCCCACGTCCACGTCTGGACGCCGGATACCAACGCCTTTCCGCTCGCGCCGGGTTATCAAGTGTCCGCCATGCAGCCGCCAAGCTTCACGCCAGAGGAACTGCTTGCGCTCGCCCGGCCTCACGGCGTCACACGCGTCGTGCTTATCCAGATGAGTTTCTACCGTTTCGACAATCGCTACATGCTCGATGCCATAGGCCGCTTCCCGGGAGTTTTTGCAGGCGTGGGCATTGTGGACGCCAGCACCGCTCGGCCGCAGAATGCAATGCGAGACTTGGTGAAACAGGGCGTGCGCGGCTTCCGCATTAATCCTGGTTCACAGACCGTTGACGCATGGCTCGGCTCGCCCGGCATGGCGGAAATGTGGAGGTGCGCCGGTGACGATGGCCTGGCTATATGCCCGCTTATCGGCCCCAATGCGCTGCCCGGCATCGCGGCGATGTGCGCGAAGTTCCCCCGGACGCGCGTGGTGATTGACCACTTTGCGCGCATCGGCACGGGCGGCAGCTTTCCTGAAGTTGAGGTCTCCCAGCTCTGTGCGCTTGCGAAGTTTCCACACGTCCACGTGAAGGCGTCGGCCTTCTACGCCTTCGGTCAGAAGCGCGCCCCCTATCTTGACTTCGGGCCGATGATCCGCTGCCTCCGCGACAGCTTCGGTGCGCAACGCCTCATGTGGGCCACCGACTGCCCTTATCAAGTCCAGCGTGGCCACACTTACGCCGATTCCATCGCGCTCATCCGCGACCGCCTCAATTTCCTCTCCGCCGACGATCGCGACTGGATGCTGCGCCGCACGGCGGAGAAGGTGTTCTTCGCCTGAGCGCTCGCGGGCAGCACCAACCCCCAGAACAGTCCGAGCCAGTGGCTCAAGTGGCTCGGCACCACGGCGACGGAATCAAACTCAACGCCCGGGCGACTCAAGCCGACGGAGTCGAGCGTGAACTTTCCGACCGCGACCACGAGCAGAGCCACGCCAAGTCCTCGCTGGCGTCCGCCTGCATGAAACCATCGCGTTACGAGCCAGCCCAGCATTAGAGAGTTCAATCCGGAGAGGCCACCGTAGCGTGCGAGCAAGGCATCGCACGCTAGCAGACTCACGCTCAAGACCGCGCCACCGACGACCAGCCCGCGACCGAGTGCGTGCTCACCTGTGCGATGCAGCGCCCCAGCCAGCAGCGTGAAGACCAGTGCATCCACAAAAAGGTGACTCGCCGAGAAATGCGCGAGATGCCCCGCCCACAGCCGCCAGACCTCGCCTGCAGCCAATGCGTCGCGATCCAAGATGCCCCACGAATGGAACTCCGGCACGAACGTCGCCAGCGCGGCCAAGCCAAGCAGCAAGGCCAGAGACACCCAATCGTGATTGAAGAGTTTAACCACAGCTGTCGCCCTTACTTGCGCGGCCGTTGCAGCAACATCCCTAGCCCTATCACGCCGCCCAACAGGCCGGCGTGCTCCCAGCCAAATGCTCCGCCACCCGTGTAACCGGGCGAACGCACGATGCGCGCTGTCTCAGGCCGCTCCTTGAGCCGCTGTTGGAAGGCGGCCAGTTCCAGTTGTAGGTTTGCCACCATGTTAGTGGAGGCCGCCGCAAAACCTACTTCGCTCTTCACCCGCAGCCGCTCGTCCTTACGAACGGGAGTGGCTACGCCCTGTGACTGGCTCGTCCCCGGCGCGCGGAAAAGCAACTGGCGGCTCGTGATGTCGAACACCGCCGCGTCCACCATCGTGTGCGTGCGGTTCGCTTCAGCAGGAATTACGTAAGCTCCTACAATAGTCCAATAGAGCAGTGAGAACTCCGTGCTGTCCGAAGTTTGCAACTGGTCAAAGGACAGCAGCGCAATCACATCCACGCCGAGCAGGGCCTTAAGTTGGTCGAGATTTTCAAACCCACCACCCGGCGTCAGGTAGGCCGTCGGGATAATCTCAATGGACTTGATGAACGGGTATTTTTGGAAGTGCGGGATGACGGCCTCGGCCAACTCCTTCCGTCGCGCCTCGGTGAGGGCCGAGTCCTGCGTGCGATGCTGGTCTGGGCTGCCCGTGGACTCCGGCACCCACGCGATGCCGACCTTGAGGGGCAGCGTGAGCGTAGGCACGGTGGGCTTGGTGGGCTGGGTGTGGTTGCCGCGCGGGTAGAGGTAGTCCACTAGGCTGGAGTTACTCCGCTTGCGGGTGTTGCGGTGGTCGAGCGCGCGGCAGCCAGCGGCCAGAAGCACGACAACCGCCAGCAGCGCGACCAGCGGCAGGTGGAGACGGAAAGACGAGGAAAGGCGAGACGGGCGAGTTGTTTTCATGTCGCAAGCATGAACTTCCCCGCGCCCCGGGCGCCAATCGAATTTTCTGTGGCGACTGTTGAGCTAAGTGATTGTGGTCACCTAAACTCGGGGTGCGCGCCCCGTAATTCCGACAGATAGTTGACCCTACTGCTGAGGCAAGCTTTGTGAAGAGATCTGGCTGAAATAGCTAACCTGCTTGGCTAAACTAATACCTCTTTCACCACGTGCCCGTGCACGTCGGTGAGGCGGTAGTCTCGGCCATCGAAGCGATAGGTGAGCTTCTCATGGTCGAGGCCGAGCTGGTGGAGGATGGTCGCGTGCAGGTCGTGCATGTGGACTTTGTTTTCCACGGCCAGATGGCCGAACTCATCCGTCGCGCCAAAGCTGAAGCCGGGCTTGAAGCCGCCGCCCGCGAGCCAGACGGTGAAGCCGCCGGCGTTGTGGTCACGGCCGGTGCCGTTCTTTTCCGCGTAGGGGGTGCGGCCAAATTCGCCGCCCCACCAGACGATGGTGTCGTCGAGCAGGCCGCGGGCTTTCAAATCTTGCAGGAGGCCGGCGATGGGTTTGTCCACGGCCAGCGCGTGGTCCTTGTGCTTGGGCATGTTCGAGTGCTGGTCCCAAGCGGGGTTGGCCGTGTTATCGCCGTAGGTGACTTGGATGTAGCGCACGCCGGACTCCACGAGGCGGCGGGCCATGAGGCATTGGCGGCCGAAGTTGTCGGTCTTGCTGTCGCCGATCCCGTAGAGCTTCTTCGTCGCCTCGGTTTCCTTGTTGAGGTCGAGCGTGTCGGGCGCGTTGTTCTGCATGCGCCAGGCGAGTTCGTAGCTGGCGATGACGGCTTCGAGTTCAGCGTCACCGGGAGATTTCTTGAGCTGCTCGGCGTTGAGTTCCTGGAGGAAGTCGAAGTGACGACGCTGCTCGCCAAGGGAAAGTTTCGGGTTAGTAAGGTTGCGAATGGTGGCCTCCATGATGGGCGTGCCGGCCTTGCCGATGCCGGTGCCTTGGAAGACGGGCGGGAGGAAGGCATTGCCGTAGTTGCGTGGGCCGCCGTTGCCGGCGCTGGGGCTGAGGCTGACGAAGGCGGGGAGGTTCTCGTTCTCCGCGCCGAGGCCGTAGCTAATCCACGAGCCCATGCTGGGGCGAATGAATTGCGTCGCGCCGCAGTGCAGGAAAAGCGTGGCTGGCCCGTGCGCGATGCCCTCGGTGTGCATCGAGTGGATGAACGTGAGGTCGTCCATGTGCTGACACATCTCGGGGAAAAGCTCGCTGCCCCAGTGGCCGGTCTGGCCGTGGCGGGCGTGCTTCCACAGGGACTTCATCACGCGTTGGTTGGATTCCTCGCGCTTGCCGGAATTGGCAATCTTGCGGGCGTCGTTGAAGCCCATGAGCTGGCCGTCGCGCTCGTCGAGGAGCGGCTTGTGGTCGAAGGAATCCACGTGGCTGACGCCGCCCTGCATGAAGAGGAAGATGACGCTCTTGGCGCGCGGTGTGTGGTGCGGTTGGCGCGGCGCGAGGGGGTTCGCGGCGGCCTGCGCGCGCTGGGCGGTCATGCCCGCGAAGGCGAGCGAGCCGAAGCCGCAGGCGAGGGATTGCAGCGCGTGGCGGCGGGTGAGGAACGGCGCGTTCATTTCAATGTAGCTTTGACGGAGCTTACCAGCGGTGACGTCTAGTTCAAGTAACGGAAATCCACCGAAGCGAAAAGTGCCTGATAAAAGTGCGCCCAAGCTTCTGTGCGTTTCGCGGCTTCGTTGGCGGCGGATTCGGCGGGGAGATACTTCAGCGCGAGCGTCACTTCGCCGTCGGTGGGGGAACGGCCGAGAATGAGGCGGTAGGCGCGGGCTACGCGCAGACGGTCGTCGCTGTGTTTTTCGGCCAGCAGCTTCTTCGCGGCGGCTTGCGACTGCTCCATCACCCAAGGGTGGTTCATCATGAAGAGTGCTTGCGGCGCGACCGTGCTGTCGCTGCGTTTGCCGACGACGAGGCTGGGGTCGGCGAAGTCGAACGCCTCGAAGAGTTCGGGTAACGAGTTCCGCAGCACGGGCGAGTAAACGCTGCGACGCGTGTCGGTGTGTTTGTAGCCGTAGTCGGCACTGGTGCCGGCCTTGATGACCGGGCCGCCGTGCGCGAGGTTGAGCTGGCCGCTGACGTGCAGGACGGTGTCACGGATGGACTCGGCGTCGAGCTTCCGGCGGTTCGCGCGCCAGAGGAGCTTGTTCTCAGGGTCGGCAGCCTGAGCAGTGGTGAGTTGCGGATTGCCGGACCCAACTGAACTCTGCTGATACGCGCGGCTCATGGCCAATTCGCGCACCAGCTTCTTTACCGACCAGCCTTCCTCCATAAAACGCAGGGCTAGATAATCGAGCAACTCCGGGTGCGTGGGCGCGTCGCCGGTGGTGCCGAAGTTGTCTGGGCTGCGCACGAGGCCAGCGCCAAAGAGCCAGGTCCATGCACGGTTCACGAAGACACGCGCGGTGAGCGGATTTTCGGGGCTTGCGAGCCAGTCACCGAGTTCGCGGCGACCACTTTCCTTATCGGAAATCTTGGGCGTAGGCGTGTAGCTGGCGACTTGCAGGAAGCCGCGTGGCACTTTCGCGCCGAGGTTTTGCACGCTGCCGCGCACATGGATTTGCGTGTCACCTGGGTTCTCTTCCTTCACAGACATGAACATTGGGCGCTTGGAGCCAGCGGCCTCGAGCTTCTTCAACTCCGCCTCCAGCTTCTTTACGTTCTCTTCCGCGTCGGCTTTCGCCGGCTTGGCGGAATCCGCCGTGGTCCCGGCCACCACTGCGGGTGCAGGTGTGCTATCCAAGGGGATGAACTGCACGGCATCGGCGGTGACGTGGCCCTTGGTGCCTTCGTTCACCACGAGCACGAAGCCCACACCGTTCTGCTCGAAGCGAAATTGCCCGAGTGATACGAAGCGCCCCTCGATGGGCGGGTCTGCTCGCTGGTCCACGCGGATGGTCTTCTCGCCGTCCGCGCTGAAGATGGTCACGGGAGCGTTGTCCGCGCGCGACGGACCGGGGCTGTAAGCGAGGCGCACTTCGTATTTTCCGGCCTTGATTCCCTCGGGCTGGAACGTCAGCGACTTCGCGCCTTTGCCGTCGTTTTCATCGTGCAGATAGCCGTCGCCGATGAAGGTCTTGGTGGAGGTGGATTCTTTCCATAGTCCAACCTTCTTGGCCTGCGAATCGTCCACCACGATGCCCAGCAGTGCCGAGGCGGCGAGCGCGCCATTCGACTTTGTGGCCTTCTTCGCGACCGCGACGTTGGCCGACTCCTTGGCCGATTTGATTTTCGCCTGCAACTGCGCAACCGCTTTGTCGTGCGCGGCGAACTCCTTGTCCTCACCCGCGGGCAACGGCAGCGGGAACTCCAGCCACTTGCTCACGTTCGAGTGCTCCAGCGTGCGGCTGCTCTTGAGGATGCCGGCCAGTGCGTAGTAATCACGCGTGGGAATGGGGTCGAACTTGTGGTCGTGGCAGCGCGCGCAACCGATGGTCTGTCCGAGGAAGGCCTTGCCGAGGGTGTCGAGTTGTTCGTCCACCACGTCCATGTCGAGCTGCTTCTTCTGCTGCTCCTCGAGGTTCGTGTTGCCGAGCGTAAGGAAGGTCGTGGCCACGAGCTGCTGCTGGCGCTGCGCCACATTCTGGTGCGGCAGCAAATCACCTGCGACCTGTTCGCGCAGGAAACGGTCGTAAGGTTTGTCGGTGTTGAAGCTGGTGATGACGTAGTCGCGATAGCGCCAAGCCTCCTTCATCACGAAGCCGCGCAATGTGAGCGACTCCGCGTAGCGCACCACATCCAGCCAGTGGCGGCCCCAGCGCTCGCCGAAGTGCGGGGAGGCAAGGAGTTGGTCAACTAGTTGCTGGATGCTGGATGCGGGTTGCTGGGCGTAAGCTTTCGTGAACGCATCAATCTGCTCTGGGGCCGGCGGCAGCCCGGTGAGGTCGAAGTAAATCCGGCGCACCAGCGTGACCGGGTCAGCGTCAGCGGCGGGCCGAAGATTCTTTTCCTCCAGCTTGGCGAGGATAAAGCGGTCTACGTCGTTGCGCGCCCAGGCCGCGTCCTTCACGGCGGGCGCAGAAGACTTCTTGGGCAACTGATAGGCCCAGTGTTTCCGACCTTCGGCGATGCTGATTTCCCTCTTCGCGGCCACCGCCCCACCGACGCGCGGGTCGGGCGCGCCGAGTTTCACCCACTGCTCGAAGTCGGCAATCTGTGCGTCCGAGAGCTTCCGCTTCGGCGGCATCTGGAATTCCTTGTCCTTGTAGCGCACCGCCTTGATGAGCAGCGAGGCCTCGGGATCACCCGGCACGAGCGTCATGCCGGAGTCGCCGCCTTTCATCCAGCCTTCGCGAGAGTCGAGGGCTAGCCCACCTTTTAGTTTCTTGCCAATGGCATGACATTCGTAGCAATGCTCGGCCAGCAGCGGGCGAATCTTTTTTTCAAAAAACTCGACTCCCGTTTCCGCAGCTGGGACGGCCCAGGCCGGCAGGCACATAAGGGCCACCACAAGCGGGTTGATGCGGGTCGGAAGCCGGTTCATTTATGGCAGCAATTTTGACGACTCGGGTAGCGAGTGGCCTTCATATAAGAATACCCACGGAGAGCCGGTTAGCGAAGGAAAACTTTGACACTGTGGGGCCGTTGACTAGCCTCCCTGCGCACTTCAACCGCAACCATTATGAGATTCGGCATCAACTCCTTCCTTTACACGTCTCCCTTCACCACTGACAGCGTGAAGCTGTTTCCAAAGTTCAAGAAATGGGGCTTCGACACCGTCGAGATTCCCGTCGAGGCGCCGGAGCACATTGACCCGGCGAAGGTGAAAGCCGCCGCCGACAGGACCGGCCTCGCTATCGGCTCTATCTGCGCCTGCATGGGGCCGGGCCGCGACTTCCGCGGCACGCCTAAGGAGCAGGCCACCGGCATGGCCTATTGTAAGGCGCTTGTGGACCAAGCGGCCATCATGGGCTGCCCGCGCCTGATTGGTCCGATTTACTCCGTGGTGGGCAAGGCCGACGCCGTCGAGCCAAATGAGCAGAAGAAGGAGTTCGCCCTTGTGGTGAAGAACCTCAAGGTGCTCGCTGCGTATGCCGCCAAGAAGGGCGTTACCCTCTGCATCGAGCCACTTAACCGCTTCGAGACCGACTTCCTCAACACCACCGACAAGGGCCTCGCGCTCATCAAGGCCGTCGGTGCAAAGAACGTCGTCCTTCACCTCGACACGTTCCACATGAACATCGAGGAGAAGAACCAGGCCGCCGCCATCCTCAAGGCCGGTAAGACGCTAGGCCACTTCCACGCTTGCGGTAGCGACCGCGGCACGCCTGGTGGTGACCACATTGACTGGAAGCCCATCGTCGCCGCACTCAAGAAGATTGGGTATAAGGGCGACGTAGTCATCGAGAGCTTCACCACCGACGTGAAGGTCATCGCCCGTGCCGCCGCCATCTGGCGCAAGATCGAGCCCAAGCGCGACGACATCGCCGTGAAGGGCCTCGCGAACCTTAAACGCCTCTTCGGCAAGAAGTAAGCCGCGTCCAAAAAAGTCATTTGTGTCAACGCCGTCGGATTTGCCCGGCGGCGTTTGCATTTAGGCTGGTGTGCGCCGCCCCTTGACTCCGATGCGACCACGGGCAAGCTCTGCCCATGCGCTACCCCGTCTTCCATATCGTTCTCCTTGCCTCGGTCACTCTGGGTCTTGCTGCCGACTGGCCGATGTTTCGGGGGCCAGATCTTAATGGTATATCGCGTGAATCGGGCTGGGCCTCCAGTTGGTCCGGTGAGGGGCCGAAGGTCGCGTGGCGGGCGAGGGTCGGGCTGGGCTTCTCCACCGTCGTCGTGGGCAGTGGCAAGCTGATCACCACAGGCCACGATGGTCGCGCGAAGGGACAGGACACGGTTTGGTGTCTCGATGCAGTGACGGGCAAGGAACTCTGGAAGCACAGCTACGACGCGCCGCTGGGGAACAAATATTTCGAGGGCGGCACCACCGGCACGCCGACCATTGACGGAGACCGCGTTTTTCACTTGAGCCGGCGGGGTGACTTCTTCTGTCTGGAATTAGAGACAGGCAAAGTAGTCTACCAAAAGCAGCTTGTGACGGAACTTGGCGTAGAGGTGCCTGAGTGGGGTTTTTCTTCGTCGCCGCTCGTCGAGGGCAAGCTCGTCATCCTCAACGTCGGCTCCCACGGCACCGCGCTGGATAAGACCACGGGCAAGATCGTCTGGCAGAATGGCAAGGGCTCTGCTGCTTATGCTACAGCGGTCCCGTTCGACGTCGACGGCACGCGGTGCGTCGCGCTGCTCACGCACCGCGAGTGCGCCGCGGTGGAAATTGCCACTGGCAAGATGCGGTGGACGCGTAAATTTGTGTCCGCTTATAACACCAGCGCGTGCGCCCCGGTGGTGCATGACGGGGCATTGCTCCTCTCCGGTGAAGGCGCCCCCGCCGTGAAGCTGAACTTGCGCGATGGCGCCCCGGTCACGGGCTGGAAGACCGCCACCGCCACACAGTTCAACTCCGGGGTCGTGCTCGATGGCCACCTCTACACCTTCCATGGCCTTGGCGGAAAATCTGGTGGCGAGCTGCGCTGCCTGGACTGGTCGACCGGAACAACTAAGTGGGCGCAAACCGGCCTCGGTGTCGGGTCGCTCATGGCGGCCGATGGAAAACTGATTGTTTTAAGCGAGTCGGGAGAATTGCTCACCGCCGCCGCCAACCCACAAAAGTTTGATGCCCTTGCCCGCGCGCAGGTTGTTGGCAGAAAATGCTGGATCGTCCCCGTGCTCGCCGGTGGCCGCATCTACCTCCGCAACGTGCCGGGCGATCTCGTCTGTGTGGACGTTAGTGGACGTTGAGTGCGTCAACGGCTCGCCCGGATGTCGGTTTCTGCGTGCAGCCCAGGCCGGACGCAGTCATCCTTCCCCCATGCTCAAGACACAATTGCTGCATCCCGACATCCTTCGCGTATGCGCGCAGGCCGGGCATCACGCAAAAATTTTGATCGCCGATGGTAATTACCCGGCCTCAACAAAGAAGGGGCCAAACGCCGAACTGGTTTCTCTAAATCTCGCGCCCGGCTGTGTGACCGTGGCGCAGGCGCTACGCGCGGTATTGAGCGCGGTGCCCGTGGACTTCATGAACACGATGGGCATCCCGGCGGATGATGCCTATGCAAAGTTCGGCGAGCCGCCTGCGTGGGCGGAGTTCCGCGCCATCGCGAAAGAGGCCGGAGTGACCGGCGTCATTGAGCCGATTTCCAAGTGGGACTTCTACCAGCAAGTTGAGTCACCTGATCATGTGCTTACCATCCAGACCGGTGATCAGGCGTTGTGGGCGAACGTGCTGCTCACGCTCGGCTGTCGGACGAATTGATTGGGGCCTTGCACTGATGAAAGCCCACCCCCGCATCGGCACCGTCGGTGAATACAAATTCACCGTCGCTCAGGAACACGTCATTGACTTTGCCACGGGCGGGATGCCGGCTGTCCTGAGCACTCCCCGGTTGATCGCGCTGGTAGAACGCACGGCCCGCGAATCGCTTTATCCATTTCTGGACGAGAACGAGCGCACGGTCGGCTCCGAAATCGAAATCCGCCACCTTGCGCCCACACCGCTGGGCCAGCCCGTGACCATCACCACGCGCGTCATTGGCACGGAGGCGCGCTCCGTGGACTTTCAGTTTGAGGTGCGCGACGTCCATGAGGTCATCGCGCGCGGCCTGCATAAGCGGGCCGTGATTTCCGTCCAGAGCTTTGCCAGACGCGTGGCGCGCAAGGCCACCTCCCGCTGAACACTGATTTCGAACATTGCCCGATGCAAACCCGCCCCCTCGGCCAAACCGGACTCCATCTCCCCATCCTGAGCTTCGGCGCATCCTCGCTCGGTGCGGAGTTCCGCAGCGTGAAGCTCGACGAGGCACTCGCTAGTGTGCGGGCTGCGTTGGACTGCGGTCTCAACTTCATTGACACTTCGCCCTTTTACGGACGCGGCATGAGCGAAGTGCTGCTGGGTATCGCGCTCAAGGGCGTTCCCCGCGACAGCTATACGCTCTGCACCAAGCTCGGCCGCTACGATCTTGCGCACTTTGATTTCAGTGCCAAGCGTGTCGCTGAGAGCGTGGACGTCAGCCTGCACCGGCTCGGCACCGATCACCTCGACATCGTATTGTGCCACGATATCGAGTTTGTGCCGATGCAGCAGATCGTGAATGAGACCCTGCCGGCCCTGCGGAAGATTCAACGGTCCGGCAAGGCGCGCTTCATCGGCTTCAGCGGTTATCCGATGAAGATCTTCAAGTTCATCCTCGACCAAACCGACGTGGACTGTGTGTTGAGCTACAACCAATACACTTTGCAAAACACGCGCTTTGCCGATGAGATCGTGCCGTATCTCAAGACGAAGGGCGTGGGCGTGATGAACGCCGGCCCTTTCAGCGCTCGCCTGCTTACGAACGCTCCGCTGCCCGCGTGGCTCAAGGAGCCAGAGTCGGTGAAGGCCGCCGCCCGCGCAGCCGCCGCGCACTGCGCCAACCGGGGCGTGGACATCGCGAAACTCGCGCTCCAGTTCAGCCTCGCAAACTCCGCCATCACCACGACCGTCAGTGGCAGCGCGAATCCAGATAACATTCGCAACTGGGCCAAGTGGGCCGAGGAACCGTTGGACCAACAGTTACTCGCGGAGGTTCAGGCCATCTTTGCACCCGTGAAGAACCTCGGGCACAAGGAGGGGCTGTCCGAGAACAACTAATTTTGGCCCTTGGGCTGATTCATACTTGTCGCAGCTCTTGCTCTGCCTGAGTAGCTGGTGCCCCGGAGCGACCGTCATGCCGCGCGAGCAGTTACCGTAGGCCCGCTTCGCGCGGTTTACTTGAGGTTCTCGGGATTTAATGGCTGCAAATCTTTCGGCAAAAAGCGTCCGTTCTTGCGGATCAACTCACCGTCGAACCACACTTCACCGCCGCCCCATTCCTTGCGCTGGATAAGTACCATGTCCCAATGCACGGCGGAGCGGTTTCCGTTGTCGCAGTCCTCGTAGGCTTGGCCAGGCGTAAAGTGCAGCGAGCCGGCAATCTTCTCGTCGAAGAGAATGTCGCACATGGGCGACTGAATAAACGGGTTGAAACCGAGAGAGAACTCGCCCACGTACCGCGCACCTGCGTCGGTATCAAGAATCTCGTTGAGGCGCTTTTCGTTCGAGCCGGTGGCCTTGATGATTTTGCCGTCCTTGAATTCTAGCCGGATGTTCTCGAACTTTGTGCCACTGTAAAGCGTGGGAGTGTTGAACTGAATCGTACCGTTCACACTGGTCTTCACTGGGCACGAAAAGCACTCACCGTCGGGGATATTGCGAATACCCTCGCACTTACGTGCGCCGATACCCTTGATGCTGAAGGTCAGGTCGGTACCGGGGGCGGTGAGCCGAACCTTGTCCGCTTTGATCATTCGCTTTTCCAGCGGGATCATGGCCTTGGCCATTCTGCGGTAATCCATGGTGCAAACGTCGAAGTAGAAGTTCTCGAATGCCTCGGTGCTCATGCCGGCCGCCTGCGCCATGCTGGGCGTGGGCCAGCGCAGGACGCACCACTTGGTCTTGTTCACGCGGTAATTGAGAACGGGGCGGAGAATCTTTGAGTAGAGGGCGAGCTTGTCGGATGGCACGTCGGCAGCTTCGGTGGCGTTCTGCGCGCCGCGAATGGCGATATAAGCGGCCATCTTCTTCATGCGGCGCAATTCAATTTCGCGGACGAGTCGGGCGTGCCGGTCGTCGGTGTCCTTGAGCACTTCGCGGGTGACACG
This sequence comes from Verrucomicrobiota bacterium, assembly GCA_016871445.1. Classification (GTDB taxonomy): domain Bacteria; phylum Verrucomicrobiota; class Verrucomicrobiia; order Limisphaerales; family SXTU01; genus SXTU01. The sequence goes on from VHDH01000007.1 coordinate 27,447, forward strand.
GCTGTGCCGCACCTCAACGATGGGCGTCGCCCCGGCCTTACGCGTAGCGCGCATCAGCTCGACGGTGAACTCGTCCGGCACGTCAATCATGTCCAGCAGGATGTTCTCCCCCTTATCAAGCGAGCAGGAGTAGTTGATGAGCAGGTCGGCAAGTTTGACGAAGCGCGGATCGGTCATAAGTGCGCGGAGGCTAGTCGCGTGGCGATGCGGCTCCAAGCGTAAAGGTGCGCGGTGCGAGCTGGTTTGGGGAGATGGCCAGCCAGTGCCATCTAAGAAATTAGCCTGGCCCGGTTTGACCTTGCGGATTTTTGACCACGTTTGGCTTCAGGAAACACGAATCCGGCCTTTAGTTTTGACCGAAGGCTCAGACCTCTTCGCCAATTGACGGGGTGGTGCTTGGGCGGTTCTTCCGTTCGTGCCGGTGAGTTTCTTCGGCCCAGTGCAGAAAGCGTTGGGTCGGCCGATCGTGGGGCATGAGTTTGAGCGCCTCACGGAAGGATTTGATGGCGCCAGCCAGGTCGCCTAATTTGACCTGGCACAGGCCCATGCCCTGCCATGCAGCAAAGTGTTCAGGGTTCAGCCGCACCGCTTTTCGGCAGTCGGCGAGCGCTTGCTCGACCTGACCGAGCTGCCACAAAAGCGTTGCGCGGCGGTTCCAACCCTCGGCAAAGAACGGATGCGTGCGCGTGAGCCGCGTTAGGTGGTTGAGCGCGCCCTTGAGGTTCTTGCGTTCCAGGGAATCATTCGCCACCTGGAGGAGGAAGGCCGCTTCGTCGCCCTCCTGCGCGGCCCAAAGGTCAAACAGCGCGCTGATCGCCATTGTGCGAACTGACGGGGAGTCAGACTGCAGCGCCTTGAGCAGTTGATCCCCGCCGCCCGACGTCACGAGCTGCTCGGCGGCAGCAAGGCGTTGCTTGTCCGTGCCAGCCAGCAGTTGCCGGTAAAGTCGCTCGCGGTTCCACTCGCTGCGCTGCAGGTGCGGCCACGCGTGAAATGCGGTGAGGCATACCGCGAGCAAGGCGTAGAGCTTAATGCACAGAGGGGAGAAGAAACGTTGCACGGCCAAAAGTTAACTAAGCCAGAAGAGCTGACAAGCTCCGGTAAAACCCGGGGGCCAAAAGCGAACAGCTCCGTCGGGCAGACCGCCCGGCGGAGCCGTTTGGGTTAAGGTGAAACTAACTCTTTTTCTTCTTTGCTGCTTTCTTTTTGGCGGCCATTGCTCAGTCACCCCCCTTCGATGCGCGCGGGCGCGCTGAAAAAAGTAATAAAATTCTGGTGAGCACGTTACTGCTGTTGGGTTGCTGCCCTTTGAAGTAGCGGATTTGCTGCTACTGCGTCACGACAAAGTTTCACTTCGCGCGATTTTTTTTTGCCGGTATCGTCTTGCCCGCAATGGCCACCGCCGCCTCCGACCCGCAGCTCACGCCGATGATGGCGCAGTATCGCCGCATCAAGGGCGAACTGCCCAAGGACGCGCTGCTACTCTTCCGCCTCGGCGATTTCTACGAAATGTTTTTCGAGGATGCCGTGGACGGCGCGCACCTGCTTAATGTCGCCCTCACCAAGCGCGGCGTCGTCCCGATGTGCGGCATCCCACACCACGCATTCAACAGCTACGTCGCGCGCCTGCTCCGCGCGGGCCGCAAGGTCGCCGTGTGCGACCAGATGGAAGAAGCCAAGCCTGGCCAACTCGTGAAACGCGAGGTCACGCAAATCCTTTCGCCCGGCACGCATTTCGACGAACGCCTGCTCGCGGCGGAGCGGAACAACTTCCTCGCCGCGGTTTATCCCGCTGGCAAAACCTGCGGCATCGCCGTCGTGGACCTCACCACCGGCGACTTCCGCACGACGGAAACGGAGAGCGACGCCGAGCTGCTCACGGAGCTAGAGCGGCTGCGTCCGGCGGAAACGATTTACCCGGGCGAAGCAGCGTCGCTGCGCACAATGCTCGCGGGCACACCGGGAATTCTCATCGGCCACGACGACTGGGTGTTCGCGCCGGAAACCGCCGTCTTCACCGTGCGCGAGCACTTCAAGGTCGCGTCGCTCGATGGCTACGGGTTGCAGGGCCGCACCGCCGCCACCGGCGCGGCGGGCGCGGTTCTGCACTATCTAATTCAGCATTTGCGCCGGGACGTACGCCACCTTACGCGCATCACGTTCTATCAGTGCCGTGACTTCCTCGTGCTCGATAGCACCACGCTGCGGAACCTCGAAATCCTCGAACCGCTCCACCGCGACGCGCCGAGGAACACCTCGCTCTACGGCGCGCTGAACCGCACCGTCACGCCGATGGGCGCGCGCCTCCTGCGCCACTGGCTCACGCAGCCTCTCTCCGCCGTCGCGCCGATTCGCCGTCGTCAGGACGCCGTGCAGTCCTGGCATGACGCCGGTTCCGCGCTCGAAGCCCTCCGCGTAAAGCTCGCCGAAGTCCGCGACCTCGAGCGCACGCTCGCCCGCCTCTCCACCGGCACCGGCAACGGTCGCGACTTGCACGCACTGCGGCTGGCGTTGGAGCAAGTGCCAGCTTTGCGCGAAATCCTGTCCACCGTGGTAGGGACGCGCTCCCGCGCGTCCGCTGCGTCACCGAACCTTCTCCAAGAACGCAAACCCGAGGACGCGCAGGAGCACGTCCCTTCCTTGGTTGAAGAACTTCACAGCCAACTCACCGAACTCCCCGCGCTCGTCGAACTCATTGCTCGCGCCATCGTGGACGAACCGCCGCTGGCCGTGAAGGAAGGCGGCCTCATCCGCGATGGCTTCGACGCGAACCTCGACGAGTTCCGCGCCGCGTCGCGCGGCGGCAAAGACTGGATTGCCCAGCTTAAGCAAAAGGAAGTGGAGCGCACCGGTATCGCGTCGCTGAAGGTCGGTTTCAACTCCGTCTTCGGCTACTACATCGAAATTACCAAGGCGAACCTCGACAAAGTCCCTGCCGACTACATCCGCAAACAAACCATCGCCAACGGCGAGCGCTTCATCACGCCGGAGTTGAAGGCGATGGAAGGCAAAATCCTCGGCGCCGAAGAGCGCGCGATGAAGCTGGAATACGAACTCTTTCTCCGCGTGCGCGAGGAAGTCATCGGCCAGCTCAGCGCCATCCAGCAGACCGCCGCTGCCCTCGCGCAACTCGATGTCCTTGCCGCCTTCGCCGAGACCGCGCGCCTTTTCAACTACACGCGCCCTGAAGTCAGCGACGGCGGCCAGTTGCTGCTCAAAGACGCCCGCCACCCCGTCCTTGATCAAGCCCTGACCGAGGAGCGCTTCGTGCCGAATGACACGGAACTCGCCAGCAGCACCAACGCCGCTCCTGCGACCCCATCCCCTCAGATTGCGTTGATAACCGGCCCGAACATGGCCGGCAAATCTACCTACATCCGCCAAGTCGCGCTGCTCGCGCTGCTCGCGCACACCGGCAGCTTCCTGCCCGCCGCCGCCGCGCGCGTGGACCTCGTGGACCGCATCTTCACCCGCATCGGCGCGAGCGACGACCTTGCGCGCGGGCAGAGCACCTTCATGGTCGAGATGAGCGAGACGGCGAACATCCTCAACAACGCCACGCCGCGCAGCCTCGTCATCCTCGACGAGATTGGGCGCGGCACGAGCACCTTCGACGGCCTCTCGCTCGCGTGGAGCATCCTCGAACACCTGCACAACCAGGTCGGTGCAAAGACCCTCTTCGCCACGCACTACCACGAGTTGACCGAACTCGCCGCGCGCCTGCCCCGGCTGAGGAATTTCAACGTCGCCGTCCGCGAGTGGCACGACCAAATCATCTTCCTGCGCAAAATCGTCGAAGGCGGCACGGACAAGAGCTACGGCATCCAAGTCGCCCGCCTCGCCGGCGTGCCGAAGGAAGTTTTGGAGCGCGCGAAAGTCATCCTCCGTAATTTGGAAGACAGCGAACTCACCCCCGAAGGCACCGTCCGTCAAGGTAACCGCCGTAACCAGGACCGCGAAAGGCTCAAGCAGGTCGAGGCAAACCCGCAGATGGATTTCTTTGGTTGATCGCCAACCTTCCCTACAAACCTATGCCTGCGAATAACTTTATTTACTTGAAGGACTCCACCGGCTCCCTCGCTGTCATCGCGCCGGAACTCGGTGGGTGGCTGCTGCGTTACGCGCGGCCCACGGCGAAGCACGGGCTGGTGGACGCGCTGCATTTCAGCCAAGCGGTCGTGGACCGGTATCCGAGGGAGATGTGGGCGGGAAACCCGTTGCTGTTTCCGATGGTTAGCTTCAACCACCTGCCGGGCCGCGAGCATCACTACGCGTGGGGCGGGCGCGAGTTTCCGCTTGGGCAGCACGGCTTCGGGCGGCGCTCGGCGTGGCAGGTCGTGGCGCGCAGCGAGTTGGCGCTGACGATGGAGCTGACGGACAGCGAGACGACGCGTGCGGTATATCCGTTCGCGTTCGCGCACCGCGTGACCTACCGGCTGGACGGCGGGCGGCTGCACTTCGAGCAGACGGTGGAAAACCGCAGCGCGGAGCCCATGCCCTTTAGCACGGGGATTCATCCCTACTTTCAAGTCCCGCTCACCCCACGCGGCGAGCGGAACCGTTGCTTTGTGAAAATCCCTGCCTGCGAACGGCTCACACCGGATGCGCGATTCGTGCATTTCACGGTGGCGGCTCAACCGGCGTCCCAACTCAGCGTCGCGGACGATGTGGCGCACACGTTGTTCTTTGGCAGCTTTTCCAAGCCTGAACTCACGCTTGTTGACCCGAGTAGTGAACTAGAGATCGTCCTTAACTGGGAGGGGGCATCGCAACACCGTTACTGTGCCATTTGGTCACGCACACCGGACGCGCCCTTCTACTGCCTCGAACCGTGGACCGCGCTGCCAAACTCCTTCACCCGCGCGCAGCCCGGCGAAGTGACTGTGCTCGCGCCGGGCCAAACCTTCCGCGCAGCAATGTGGATAGAGGTGCGCAGGCAGACTTGACGGGTTTAAGTCTAACCGAAAACGGGGCTTGACGATCACCCCGAGATTCCCTAGGTTCAAAAGTGTAATACGAGTTGCTGGTTCGCCAGCGTGTGAAGTCGGAATTTTTTCCGGCTTTTTTTTGCCCCTAATGGGGCGCAGGCATGGGTCAACTTATGAATGCTGATTTTCTAGCTATCTTAGACTTCTGGGAAAAAGAAAAGGGCATCAGCAAGGAAATCCTGCTTGCTGCCGTGCAGGAATCCCTTATTTCCGCCGCCAAGAAGGCCGTTGGCCCAGCCCGCGAACTGCGCTGCTCAATTGACTCTAAGTCTGGTGATATTAAGGCTTTCGCTAAGCTTATCGTCGCCGAAAAAGTCATTTCCAGGCACGATCAGATTTCACTAGCTGAGGCCCGGAAGAAGAAGCCCGACGCACAGGTAGGCGAGGAGTTTGAAGTCGAGGTCACCCCTACCGGCTTCGGGCGTATCGCGGCCCAATATGCCAAGCAGGCATTACTCTCGCAGGTGCGCCGAGCGGAGAAAGCGCTCATCTTCGAGGAGTTCAAGGACCGCGTCGGCGATATCGTTAGCGGAACAGTGCGGCGCTTTGAGCGCTCGGACGTCATTATGGATCTCGGGCGTTACGAGGCGCTCCTGCCCAACCGCGAGCGCGTACCGACCGAGGAGTATCAAATTGGCGAACGCATTCGCTGCTTCGTTAAAGCGGTCGAGAACGGTCCGCACGGCCCAGAGATCATCCTTAGCCGCGCCGCGCCGGAGTTCGTGCTGAAACTTTTTCGCCTCGAAGTCTCTGAAATCGCCAACGGCATGGTCGAGGTCAAGGGCGTCGCTCGCGAGCCGGGTTTCCGCACCAAACTCGCTGTCTATTCGCGCGACTCAAAGGTGGATCCCGTCGGCGCGTGCGTCGGTCTCCGCGGTCAACGCGTGAAGAACATTGTCCGCGAGTTGAACAACGAGAAAATGGACATCATTAAGTGGGATCCGAACATCAAGACCTACATTACCAACGCGCTCGCGCCAGCCGTCCTCAAGACCATCTCCTTGGACGAGGCCAGCCACGCGATCAAGATCCTCGTGGATGAAAGCCAGCTCTCTCTCGCCATCGGCAAGCGCGGCCAGAATGCCCGCCTCGCTTCGCGGCTCACCGGCTGGGCCGTGAACATTGACGCCGAGGCCGTCAGCGCCGTCGGCATCGAGGACAAGGTTAAGCACGCCATCGAGATTTTCGCGGCCGTGCCGGGGGTAACCCGCGAGATGGCCGAGGCACTGGTCAACACAGGTTTCCACGCCCTCGAAGACGTAGTGACGCAGGCTGAGGAAGCCGATTTAAGGGAAATTCCGCAGATTGGTGAGTCGGCTGGCGCGGTGCTGGCCGCCATTAAAGAAGCTGCCAAAAACAATCCGTTGGCCGGAGTGCTCGCGTAGTTCGGTTTATTTGAGCGCGCCCGCGCGGTTCGCCGCCCGGGCGCGCAAGCATTATGCCCGTCCGCATTTACGACATCGCAAAAAAGCTTGGGCTCGAGAGCAAACAGGTGCTCGCGGTCGCCAAAGAATTGGGCATCAAGGAGGCCAAGGTGCCGTCCAGTTCGCTGGACAAGATCACCGCTGAGTTCCTTGAGGCGAAGTTTGGGCCGCTCAAACCCGTCGAGCCTGCGCCGGTGGTCGAGGCCCCCGCCCCCATCGTTCTCATCAAAGCTCCCGAGCCAGAACCGCCGCCGCCCGCGCCGGAAGCTGCTCCGTCAGCCCCTGTTATAGCCGAGGCTCCCGCGCCGCCGCCGCCACCACCTGAGCCGCCCAAGCCTCAGACCGGCGCATTGCTCGGTCGCATTGATATCTCCAAATTCGGCCCACGCCGTGAACCCGGGCGCGAGGAACGTCGTGACGACCGCCGAGGCCCCGCCAGTGCACAGCCCAGCGTACGTTTGCCCGATGGCCGCTCCGCAGGTCGTCCCGGTCCAAGCCAGCTGCCGCGCGTAGCCGCAGCCCCCGCGCCCGTACCCAAACCTGCTGATCCACGCGCCGCGTTGCCCGCCGACGCGCAGATCATCACGATGAAGTCGCCCATCGTCGTTCGCGATCTCGCGGATCAGATGAAGCGCAAGCCCTTCCAGCTCATTGCCGATCTGATGCAGATGGGCATCTTCGCCAACGTCAACCAAGCGGTGGACGAGCCCATCGCCATCAAGCTCTGCGCCAAGCACGGCTTCAAGTTCGAGATTGAGAAGCGCGCCAAGGGCGAGGGCCAAGTTCACGCCCCGGTTAAAAAGGTTGAAGCTGAAGACGAGGACAAGCCTGACCAACTCAAACTTCGACCGCCCGTCGTCACCATCATGGGCCACGTGGACCACGGTAAGACGTCGCTCCTCGACGTCATTCGCAAGGCTGACGTCGCTGCCGGTGAGGCTGGTGGCATCACACAGCACATCGGCGCATACACCATTGCCGTGCCGCATCCGGAGAAGAAGAGCGAACTGGCGCAGATCACTTTCCTCGACACGCCGGGCCACGCGGCCTTCTCTGCCATGCGCGCGCGCGGTGCAAACGTCACGGACATCGTCGTGCTCGTCGTTGCCGCGAACGACGGCGTTATGCCCCAGACGCTCGAGGCGCTATCCCACGCACAGGCCGCCAAAGTCCCCATCCTTGTTGCGGTTAATAAGTGCGATCACCCGAATGCCAACCCGACCCGCGTCCGCCAGCAGCTTCAAGAAAAAGGTTTAACCCCGGACGAGTGGGGTGGCACGACACTGTTCGTGGATTGCTCAGCGCTCACCAAGCAGGGTATTGATAAGCTGCTCGAGATGGTCGTCTTCCAGGCCGACCTCCTCGAACTAAAGGCCAATCCCGACCGCAAGGCCAAAGGCAACGTCATCGAGTCCGGCCTTCAGGCTGGCGGCCCTACCGCCACGGTGCTCGTGCGTAAGGGCACACTCAACCTCGGAGACATTATTCTTTGCGGCTCGCACTTCGGTCGCGTTCGCGCGCTCATCAACGAGGAGGGTGACCGTCTCAAGGAGGCCACGCCGTCCGTCGCCGTCCGCGTGTTGGGTCTCAACGGCGTGCCCGAGGCCGGTCAGGAGTTCATTATCGTCGAGAATGAGAAGACGGCCCGCGACATTGCGGAAGAGCGCGCCCTAGCCGAGAAGGCTGCCGAGGCTGAGGCCCGCCAGCCGCGTGTTACCTTGGAGAATTTATTCGCGAAGATTGCCGAGAACCAGCAACTGGTGCTCAAGGTAGTCGTGAAAGCGGACACGCAAGGCTCCGTCGAGGCTATCGTCGAAGCGCTTAGGAAGATCGAGACCACCAAAGTTACCCTCGATATCGTTCACCACGCCGTCGGAACCGTCACCGAGTCGGATGTGGACTTAGCCGGCGCTTCCAAATGCGTCGTGCTTGGATTCCATACACGCATTGATTCTGGCGCAAACGAAAAGGCGAAACAGTACGGCATTCAGATCAAACTCTATGCCATCATTTACGAGCTGATTGATGAGGTGAAGGACGCGATGGCCGGCTTGCTCCCGCCCATCCTTAAGGACGTGGTCGTTGGCAGCGCTGAGGTTCGTCAACTCTTCGAGCTGTCCAAGGGCGGGGTGGTCGCCGGCTGCGCTGTCACCATGGGCCGAATCGTTAAAGGCAAGGTCCGCGTCATGCGCAAAAAGAACCTGGTTTACGAAGGTGTGACCCTGTCGCTGCGCCGCTTTCAGGATGAGGTTAACGAGGTCCGCTCGGGTCTGGAATGCGGCATCCGCATCGACGGTTTCAACGAGTTTCAGACCGGTGACGCCATCGAGTGTTACACGCTCGAAAAGGTAAAGCAGACGCTCTAGTCTGACCGTGGGCAAAGAGCAATAGCAGGCTCACGATTAAGCAATTGCGCCTAACTATCCCTGTAAATCCAAACTTAAACTCTTACCTCACGCGCTCAACATCATGAAAGTACGCCTAGAACGCGTCCGCGAGATGCTAAAGCGCACCTTAGGTGAGATTGTCCGGCGTGACTTTCCGCCTACCCCGGATACAGGCCTCATCACCATCAACGAAGTCGTTGTCTCTGCTGATTTAAAGGAGGCAAAGGTTTATGTCGGCGTCGTCGGCAAAGCCGACGCCAAGAAACGTGCGATGAAAATGCTGGCCGAGCAGCGCAGCCAAGTGCAATACGAATTAGGTCGCGCCATTGTGTTACGCTGGACGCCTGTCATCTCTTTTCACATCGACGAAAGCGTAGAGCGCGGCAACCGAGTCCTATCCATCTTGGAAGAGTTGGAAAAGCAGGAGGCCCCGAAGTGAGCTATAGGTTTTCAAGCAAACATCGTTTTTCCTCCCTCGCTGCCCCCGGGTTAGAGGGCTGGGGAGACGTGGCCGCCGCATTTTAGCCGCTAGCCTCCGCATCGCTTACAAGTGACCGGTCACACTCACATCCTCGACGAAATTCTCGACTGCATCCGCCGCGCGAAATCTATCTGCGTCGTCGGCCACGTCCGGCCTGACGGCGATTGCATCGGCTCGCAGGTCGGCCTCGCCCTCGCGCTCCAAAACCAAGGCAAGGAAGTGACTGTCTGGAATCAGGACGCTGTCCCACAGAAGCTACGGTTCCTGGTCCCTGCCGATCTCGTGCAGCGGCCCAAGCTGGGCCACAAGTTCGACCTCGTTATCGCCACTGATTGTGCGAGCTTCGAGCGCCTCGGCACCGTTGGAAAAGCCACCGAGGAACATTGCGACTTTGTTAACATTGATCATCACGAGAGCAACACCCGCTACGCTAAGCTAAACTGGGTTTCTGCCCGCGTGCCCGCGACAGGTGAGCTAATTTACGAGCTGATCAAGCACGCCGGCTGGCCGGTCACGCCAGCGATTGCCGACTGCCTCTACACCGCGATTTCCACCGACACCGGCAGCTTCGGTTACCCCAGCACCACGCCCGGCACTTATCACGTCGCCGCCGAGCTTGTGCGCAAGGGCGCCAACTTAGCCCGCATCTGCAATGAGGTTTATCAGAGCTACCCGCTCTCTCGCGCTAAATTGTTGCGCCACGTCTTCAACAGTTTCCGCACCACGCATGACGACCAGATTGCGTGGTTTTGGCTGCGCCAACGCGACTATACCCGCACCGGTGCGGACACCAACGACAGCGAAGGTCTCATTGACCATATTCGTGACATCGAGCCTGTCGTCGTCGCCTGCGTCTTCGAGGAAATGGAACCTGAACTGACTCGCATCAGCCTGCGCTCCAAGAGCGACCGAGTAAATGTGAATCAAATCGCGGGCCTGTTCGGTGGTGGCGGCCACTCGGCGGCGGCTGGCGCGCGGATTGCCGGTAAGCCGCTTGCGATTCAGCGAAAAGTCATCGCCGCGATCAAGAAAGCCCTTAAAGCATCTAAGTAACCAGCCTTGCCCTAGCTCAGCGATTTCTCATGCTCCAGTTTGATCCCCTTGACGGCGCCCTACTCGTGGACAAGCCCGTTGGCTGCACCTCGCACGACGTGGTGGACCGCATTCGCCGCAAGTTCGGCATCAAGAAGGTTGGCCATTGCGGCACGCTCGACCCTAACGCCACCGGCCTGCTAATCATTGTGCTCGGGCGGGGTACTAAGCTCTCCGAGAAACTAATGTCAGATGACAAAGTTTATGAGGGCGACATTAAGTTCGGTGAGACGACTGATAGTTATGACGCCGACGGAGAAGTCACCGCTACCGCGCCCGTTCCGCCGCTTACGCTCGAACAGTTGAATGACGCCACCAGCACGTTTATCGGCGATCTTCAACAGATCCCGCCGATGGTCTCTGCTAAGAAGCAAGGCGGCGTGCCGCTCTACAAGCTCGCACGCAAGGGTGTGACTGTGGAGCGCGAGCCGCGCCTGGTGCACATCTACAACTTCCGCTGCACGGAGTATCATGAGCCGATCGGAAAGTTCCGCGTCGCTTGCACCAAGGGCACCTACGTTCGTTCGCTTGCGCATGACCTTGGCGTGAAGCTTGGCAGTGGTGCGCACCTCGCCACGCTCCGCCGCGTCACCTCTGGCAAGTGGGACGTGGCGGACGCACTTCCCCTTGATGCCATCCTCGCGTTGTCTTTAACGGAACTGGAGAAACGCGTAATTCCCTTCCTGCAACTTGCCCGTTGATGCGCGTTCTAACCGCCGCCACCGAACTTGAACCCGGCCCACGCAAGGTCTGCGTGGCTATCGGCGTCTTCGATGGCGTGCACCTCGGGCACCAGCAAGTCATTCGACAGTCGCTCGCCGACGCCCGCCAGCACGAGGGCGTGTCGGTTGTCATCACCTTCGATCGCCACCCGAATGCCGTCGTCGCTCCCGACCGGGTGCCGCCGTTGCTTTACTCGCTGCCTCAAAAAATCCGCGCCATCGCGACGCTGGGTGTCCCAAATACGCTCCTCCTTCACTTTGACCGCCTATTCAGCGAGCAGACTGGTGAGCAGTTCATCCGTAGCCTTGCGCATGAGTTCGGTCACCTGCACAGCGTTTGCGTCGGCGCGGAGTTCAGCTTCGGCCACCAGCGCAGCGGCAACGTAGCCTTGCTCAAGCAACTTGGCGCTGAACTCAATTTTGTCGTCCACGGCCTTGCTGCTGTCTCGCTTGATGGTGACCCGGTCAGCAGTACGCGTATTCGCGAGGCCGTACGAACTGCCAATCTAAGTGCTGCCAGCCAGATGTTAGGTCGTGAGTACTCCATCGCTGGCAACGTGGTTCGCGGTGACCGGCTCGGACGCCAGCTCGGCTTCCCCACTGCGAACCTCGATGTGTCCGGCCTAGCGCTCCCACCCAACGGGGTTTATGCCGTGCACGTCCGCCGCCGCGGGCACACGCATCGCGGTGCTTTAAATCTCGGCGTCCGCCCCACGCTTGCCAACCCGACACCCTGTCTCCAATGCGAAGTTCACCTCCTCGACTTTGCGGAAGAAATTTACGGTGAGGAGCTGGAACTCACCTTCGTTACCAAGCTGCGCGACGAACAAAAGTTTCCCAATCTCGAGGCATTAAAAGCTCAAATCACTCGCGATCTCGCCGCCACGCGCCAAATTTTCGCATAAAAGGGGACGTGCAAATCTCTACCTGAGTGTTGGAGCGGAGTGCGGCGTTTTTCTTGTGCCCAATGTGAGCGGCTCAACACCGCTGTTGAATAATCCCTCTGCCGCGCCCATCTCCACTTCACTCTTTGCTCGCATGAAACCACGCTCCCCTCAACTTGGTCGGCGGCAGTTTCTCCAAGCCTCAGCCACTGCCGCCGCTCTGGTGGCCTGTGAGGCTCAGGCCCAACAAAAGTCCGGCCTAAGCCCTCGACGCACGCTCATCGCCGAGGAAAATGCCAAGCCAGGTTCGCTCGACTGGCAACTCACCCGCGTGCGCCTCGACAAGACCGGCGGCACCCGCGCGCCCGCCATTGAGGGTTACTGCTCGCGCCAAAGCGTAAAAGCAGGAGAGACGCTCGATTTCATGGTCAGCACCAGCCCGAGCGCGCGGTTCATAGTGGAAATTTTCCGCACTGGTTACTACGGCGGACGCGGTGCGCGGTTGATGCAGACCGAAGGTCCGCTGCGCGGGACAAAACAGCCCGATCCGCCCGTTGGCGAGAATCGCCTCCGCGAATGTAAGTGGCAGTCCTCCCTCTCCCTCAAGATTCCTGCGAACTGGGTTAGCGGCGTCTATCTTGCGCGCCTCACGACGGTGCCCGATCAAGCTGGGGAACCTTACTGGCAGAGCTATTGCATTTTTATTGTCCGCGACGATCGCCCGGCGGACCTCCTTTTCCAATGCAGCGATAATACCTGGCAAGCTTACAACAAATGGCCGGACAGCTACTCCCTCTATACCGACCCGCGCGGTGCGCACGCTGTGGGCACCGAAGTGAGCTTTGATCGGCCTTATGGCAAATATGGGCAGATTTACGAGCACCCACTATCCATTGGCTCCGGCGAGTATTTGCTGTGGGAGTTTCCGCTGGCTTACTGGCTCGAGCAGCACGGCTACGATGTGACCTATTGCGCGAACTTGGATTGTCTCACGGCCGCGCAAATCACGCGCTGCAAAACCTTCCTCAGTGTCGGCCATGACGAGTATTGGGACGTGCGGCAATACGACGCGGTAAAAAGTGCCATCGCCTCCGGCACGCACGCGCTGTGGCTTTGCGGCAATTCCGTCTTCGGGCGGACTCCGTTTCTGCCAGCCTCTAACGGTCAAGCCAACCGCATCCTAAAACGCACCGGCATCTACGCCGGCCTGACGGACAAGGAAATCGAGGACGCCATCAGCGTCTTCACCAAGGACTGGCAGCGCGACTCTCGCAACGAGGCGGATCTCATGGGCGCGCGTAGCATTGTCCCCTTCAACGGTGGCGGTGACTGGGTTTGCGCGAAGCCAGAGCACTGGATTTTTGAAGGGACCGGAATGAAAAAGGGTGACTCCGTGCGCGGCCTCGTTGGCTGGGAACATCATGGCGCCCCGGCCAACCTCCCCGGCCTCGAGGTCGTCGCCGAGGGCACCGTCTGGCGCGGTGGCACCACGCCCGCGCGTTGGACGGCGACCATTTTCTCCGGTCCGAAGAACAACCTCATCTTCAATGCCGCAACCATTTGGTGGGCACAAGGGCTCAGCTCGCCGCCGGGCCACATCCTGCCGTGGAGCCATTGGAGCCGCCCGCACGGCCCGGACGAACGCGTGCAACGGATTACACAGAACCTGCTCAAGCGCTGCGGCGCGTGAGCCAAAACGTATTCAGTAATCCAAGTTAAGTTCTCAGCAGGGCAGTAACGTCGAGCATCCGTGGATCTTAAAAGCTGAATGTTTCTTGCGATCTCACGGCGTTGACTCGACTTTTTCCTTAGTTCGAAGCGAAACTCCCCGCATGGCTATTCGCGCCCCACGTAAGCTGATCCGCCCGCTAATCCAGCGGTTACAAGCCTATGTGCCTGGCGAGCAGCCAAAGATTCCCGGCCTCATCAAGCTCAACACCAACGAAAACCCTTATCCACCTTCACCCAAAGTCCTCGCGGCGGTGCGGGCGGCCGTGGACGGACGACTCCGGCTCTACCCGAACCCGTCCGCCTCAGCGCTGCGCGAGCGGCTCGCGAAGCTTCACGGCTGCGCGCCCGAGAACCTTATCATCGGTAACGGTTCAGATGAGTTGCTGGCGCTGGCGACGCGTGCGTTTGTTGAGCCCGCGGCCAAGTTGAAGTCTCAGATCAGTGCGACGCAGATTCAGTTCTTCAGCCCGAGTTACTCGCTCTATCCCGTACTCGCAAAAATTGCCGGAGCACAGTGCAACGCCATTCCACTTAACGCTGATTTCACCTTGCCTGCGCTGGCCTCGCTGCCGCAACGAGGCTGGAACTTTAAGGCCGCGCTTTCGTTCATCACCACGCCAAACGCTCCAAGCGGGTGCGGCTTCAGTGTGACAGAACTCGACGCGCTTTGCGCCAAGTCGCGCGGGGTCGTGGTGCTCGACGAGGCGTACGTAGAATTTGCCCGGGAGAACGCGCTTGCGCTCGCGCTGAAGTACCCACACGTCATCATCTCGCGGACGTTCTCAAAAGCTTATTCGTTGTGCTTCCAGCGCATTGGTTACTTCGTAGGGCACTCCACCCTCATCGCCGCACTCGACAAGGTGCGCGACAGTTACAACGTCAATGGCCTTGGCCAAGTGGCTGCCCTCGCAACGCTCGATGATCTACCTCATTACCAGCGTAATTTCCGCCGCATTGTCGCCACGCGTGAGCAAGTCACGCGCGAGTTGACCGGCCTTGGTTGGCGCGTGCTGCCGAGCCAAACAAACTTTATCCTCGCTCGTCCGCCGCGTTTTTCCGCCAAGAATTGGCTCGCGAAGCTGCGCGCTAAGCAGTTGCTCGTCCGCTGGTTCAAATATCCCAAGGTGCGTAACTATCTGCGCATCAGCATCGGATCCGAACCGGAGATGAAGCAATTTGTGAAGGCCGCGCGGCAAATTGGGGCCAAGTGATGACCAAGTGCCCGCGATAGGATTTTAGAAAAATCGATGCCCCGCACTCTAACCAAGCCAGCCTGTGTGCTTGTTACTGTCAGTCGGGATCAAGGCGAATAAGGCAGCGAGGAATGGTGAAGAACGATGCGCAACGTTCCCTTCTTGTCTTTCTTATAGCCCCAGCTTTTGTCGACTCTTGTAACTTTACCTTCTTTGTCCGTGAAGCTGACCCAACCCATCCACATGGCTACATCACCTTCAATAAAACAGGCGGCGGTTTCTGATTTAACGGAACGCCAGCCTTTGAGGGCGAAGCCTTTGTCGGAGAATTTGGGGTTTTGTCCCACAAAATAGGAGAGTGCCCCTTCGCGGGTGGGGCGGAAGGTTTTTTCTCCACTGGTCAAGGTCGGTTTGAACAGAACCGGACCCAGATTGTAGCCGTAGGCTCCGTCCAAGGCCGCGTTGGCCAGTTTAGTTGCAGCTTCAATTCCCTTGGTATCGTAGGCCTTGGAAATGGCGACCAGCGCGTTACCCCAGATCTTCCGGGCTTTGGTGAGTTCAGTTTTAGTGACGGGCATAGGTATATCTCGTTTTAGTTTTTGGTGGATGTTAGCGAGCGGAAAGTGGGGATGAAGCCGCGACCATGGTCGAGCGCATCTTTGGACAACGTGGAACTCATTATCTTAGTGGGCGGAAGGAGCCGCAGGGGCATCGAAGATTTTGCCGACGAACTCGAGCGTAAGACCCTTATCCTTGGCCCGATGGACCCGGAAATCCTGAAGCGCCTCGACTACATCGGGATCGACGTAGTAGCTCTTGGTGGCGTCCACTACGATGTGGGTTCCCTTGGGCATCCCTCCGAGTTCCTTGAGGACGTTCGCCTTGTGGAGGAAAGTCACGTGCGGCCCGAGTTCCAAGAGTTCATGGTCACCCTCATGCACCGGGCGACGTAGGGCGTGTTTCAGGTTCTCCCACAAGAGGAAGACAATCGTGAAGATGAGGCCAACCACGACCCCCTTGAGCAGGTCAGTGAAGACCATGGTGAGGATGGTCACGATGAAGGGCAGAAATTGGGTCCAGCCTGCGTTCCACATTTGTTTGAACGTCTTGGGGTTGGCGAGCTTCCAGCCCGTAATCAGGAGGATAGCAGCCAAACTTGAGAGCGGGATCAGATTGAGCAGCTTGGGAATCAGGAGCACGCAGAACAGCAAGAGGATGCCGTGGATGATGGCCGAGAGCTTCGTCCTGGCGCCGGCATTCACATTCGCGCCGGAGCGCACGATGACCGAGGTGATGGGCAAGCCGCCCAGGAGGCCGCTGACGATGTTGCCCAAGCCTTGCGCAAAGAGTTCCCGATTGGCGGGTGAGTGGCGCTTCTGCGGATCCAGCTTGTCCACCGCCTCCAAGCACAGCAGCGTCTCAATGCTCGCCACGATGGCCAGCGTCGCTGCCACGACCCACACTTGGCCATTCGAGATGGAAGACCACAGCGGTTGGCTAAACGCCTTGAGCCAGCCCGCAAAGTTTTCCGGCACCGGCACTTGCACGAGGTGTTCCGCCTCCGTGATGGCCCAGGACGGCATCGCCACTTTGAAAAGAGCATTCAGCCCTATTCCGGCCAGGACCGCCACGAGCGCTCCGGGCACCACTTTGAGTTGTTTGACCTTCGTCTTCTCCCAGAAAATGAGAATGGCCAAGCCGGCGAGCGCCACGAAGAGCGCGCCCGGCGTGATGAGGTCGAGATGTTTCGCGATCTCGGAGAAGCTGTTTTCCGAGTCGCTGGGCTGGATGAACCGGTCGTCTCCCTCGGGCACTT
This sequence comes from Verrucomicrobiota bacterium, assembly GCA_016871445.1. Taxonomy (GTDB): domain Bacteria; phylum Verrucomicrobiota; class Verrucomicrobiia; order Limisphaerales; family SXTU01; genus SXTU01. The sequence continues at coordinate 44,165 of VHDH01000007.1, forward strand.
TGTCGTAGCCAAAAGCGTGGGGGATCTGCTTCAGGATGATGATGATGCCGATACCAACGAGCATGCCGCGAATCACGCTGGAGGGGAAATAATTCACCACGTTACCCATCTTCAGCGCCCCCATCGCCAGTTGGATGACTCCAGCAAGCACCACCGCAAGCAGAAAAGCCTCAAAAGTCCCCAATTTGCCAATGCTCATCAGCACGATGGAGGTAAGGCCAGCGGCCGGGCCAGTCACACTCAGGTGCGAGCCGCTGGCAATGCCAACCACGATGCCCCCGACTATCCCGGCGATGAGACCGGAAAGCAGTGGGGCACCCGAAGCGAGGGCAATCCCCAAACACAACGGCAACGCGACCAGGAATACCACCACCCCGGCGGCGAAATCCTTCGATAATGAGTCCCCCATCGAATCGGGAGCCGACGGTGCGGGCTGAGAGGCATTGGTTTTGGACATTCAAAAAACTATGGTGACAGCCGGCGCTTCGGACAAATATAAATTTCCGAACACTCGCTTCGACTTTCCCGAAGCCATGACCGCACGCTTATGAACGGTTTGAACTACCACCACCTCCGGTATTTCCATGCCGTCGCCAAGGAGGGCAGCCTCGCCGCCGCCGCCGCCCGGCTTCGCGTCTCCGCCCCGGCCATCTCCGAGCAAGTGCGCGAACTGGAGACCACCCTCGGCGAACGGCTCTTCCGCCGCGAAGGCCGGGGCAACCGCCTCACCGCGACGGGCGAGCAGGTCTTCAGCTACGCCGAGGAAATCTTCGCGCTCGGTGCCGAACTGATTTCCACCGTGAAGCAGCAGCCCGGCACGCGCCCGCTGCGCCTGCACGCGGGCGTAGTCGATTCCTTCCCCAAAATCCTCACGCTCGAACTCTTCCAACCCGTGCTCGACGCCTCGCCGGACACGCGGCTGATTTGCCAGGAAGGGCGGCTGGAGGAATTGCTGGTGCAGTTGAACGCCCATCGCCTCGACATCGTGCTCGCGGACGAGCCCGCCTTCAGCACCACGCATCCGCACATCACCAGCCACTTGCTCGGCACCAGCGACGTCACGTTCTGCGCGCGCCCCGACCTCGCGGCGCAGTTGCGGGGCAATTTCCCCCGCGCGCTGCACACGGCGGCGGCGCTGGTCCCGGCGGCGCGCACTCCCTTCCGGCGCGCGCTGGAGACGTGGTTCCGCGCCCACCGCGTGCAACCGCGCGTCGTCGCCGAGTGCGATGACCTCGCCCTGCTGAAGGTGCTGGCGGCCGACGGACGCGGGTTCATCCCGATGCCGACCGTGGCGGCCGAGGAAGCGATGCGGCGCTACGGCCTGGCGGTCGTGGGCTGCGCGCGCCGTTGCACCGTGAGTTTTCATGCGCTGACCGCCAACCGGCGTGAAATGCACCCCGCCGTCACCTTGCTAACGAACTCGGCCCAGCGCGATTTGTTCCCCTAAATTCCCGGGTGTGGAGTTATGGTTTCCGGTTGCCCCGGCAGCGCCGAGCACGACTATCGGATGCAGGCATGGGTCATCATGCTCAACCACATTCATCTGGGGGTGGATGTTTGGGATGTGCCGTTGGTAAGATTGATCAATGGCTGGAAAGGCAAGTCTTTGCGCGAAGCGAACAAGCTGTTCGGCCGCGGTGCGTTCTGGCAGGAAGATTACTACGACACGTTCATCCGTGACGAAGCACACTTGAAACGTGCCATCCGTTAAACCAAACAGCATCCGGTGAAAGCGTTTCTGGCAACAGCCGCTCGCGACTGTTGCCGCGGAGCAGCGCCCGTCATCGCGACGAATACGAACACCCGTGGCAGCGCGAACCATAGGCGCGCGGGCTTTAGCCCGCTTCAACGTGCGCAATTGCGAAGTCTCACGAAGAAACTGACGCGCTGGGTTTGCGGTCGATGAAGCGCCGTGAACGGCGCGCTCCGGCTGCGGAGCGCGACCTTCAGGTCGCTTTAACGGGCGAACGGGCGAGGGCGCTGGGGAATTTCTACGCGTGCTGGTGAACGGGTCGGCTTGAAGAGATTTCTCGAATCTGGTTTCTTGCGCGCAACGGTTCGGGCACTCATACTTAACTCAATCTTTATGAACAAGACTCTTGCGTTACTCGGATGCACGCTGGCTGCGCTGACGCAGCTTGCATGCGCTGGGGAGAATGATCAGAGACCGGTCAAGAGCCGATCCGCAGGCGACCGGCCCCGCATCTTGCAAGGCACACTTCAGGACGGTGGCGCGGCGCCGGACTTTGTGCTTCAGGACATCGAGGGGACGAATACGGTGAAGCTCACCGGCCTCAAGGGGAAGCCGGTGGTGCTGATCTTTGGAAGCTGCACCTGCCCGCCGTTCGTGGCCGCCACGCAAGCCACGCAGACCTTATTCTCCCAATACAAAGACCGCGTGCATTTCCTCCTCATTTACATCCGCGAGGCTCATCCCACGGATGGCCGCGTGATTCCGGGCAATCAGTTTGTGGTGCAATCACCCACAACACTCGCGGAGCGGCGGGACATCGCGCGTGACTTCGCCAAGCGACTCAAGGTGTCCATCCCCATCCTGGTGGACGGACCGGATGACAAGGTGTCGGCAACCTACGCGTGCTGGCCCAATCGGATGTATATCCTCGACGCGCAGGGGAACATTGCCGACAAAGGCATGGCCGCCCCAGGCGGCACCGCGGCATCCGCCCGGCGCGCCACACAGGTGTTGGATCACTTGCTCCAGGGGAAGCACTGAGATTGGTGGCCGTGTGCAAGGGTGGCTGGCGGCAAAGGCGTATGCCAAAACCCATCAGGGCGACAATCAGCGCCACCAGAATCGGAAAGAACCCAAGCACCATCAAACAAATCGAAGGCCAGGGCGGCTTCGGCTTTGCCCAAATTGTCTGGCAATCTTCACAACAAAAAATCCGCTTTGCATTTGGAATTGTTACAGGCGGTGACACGCTGTTTTGAAGCTTTGATTCGCAAACCGGACATCGAAACGTTTCCACCGCGCCTGTTTCCGGAGCGGTCTCACGCGGCAAGCTGTTTGAGGAGACGATTTGATCCCTCCAGGCAATGATTGCGGTTGCTTGCTTCTCCTCTTCCACGCGCTTTTGCTTGCGCCAAAAAAGCAACCTGCCCAAGAACAAAACAATCACCGGAAGCAAAAGGGCGGATTATTCCGTTGGTTCGTGCCATACGAGAAAGCCAGGAGCCAATCAGAGGCAAATATCGCCACGATGCCCAAATTAGACAGCTTCTTCATAACGCCCAATTCTTCGCCGTCGCTAACTCCTCCTCAAAATCCACAATCTCTTTGATCTGCACCAAGAACCAGCGATCAATCTTCGAGAGGTTGAAGATCTCTTCGATGGTGAAGCCGGCGCGGAGGGCGTGGCGGATGAAGAAGATGCGTTCGGCGTTGGGCACGCTTAGTTTGCGGCTGATAACGTCGCGCGGCAGGATGTCCCGGTCGCCATAGACTTCCGTGCCGATGCGCCACGGTTTGCCGTCGCCGCCCAGGCCGCTGCGGCCGATCTCCAGCGAGCGCAGGCATTTCTGCATGCTCTCCTTGAACGTGCGCCCGATGGCCATCGCCTCGCCGACGCTTTTCATCTGCGTGGTGAGCGTGGGGTCGGCTTGTGGAAATTTCTCGAAGGCGAAGCGCGGAATCTTGGTGACGACGTAATCAATGCTCGGCTCGAAGCTCGCAGGGGTATTCTTGGTGATGTCGTTCTTGAGTTCGTCGAGCAGGTAGCCGACGGCGAGCTTGGCAGCAATCTTCGCGATGGGGAATCCGGTGGCCTTGGACGCAAGGGCGGAGCTGCGGCTGACGCGCGGGTTCATCTCAATGATAACCATGCGGCCGTTGTCGGGGCTGACGCCGAATTGGATGTTCGAGCCGCCGGTCTCCACGCCGACGGCGCGGATCACGGCGAAGCTCTGATCGCGCATGATCTGAAATTCCTTGTCGGTGAGCGTCTGGATGGGCGCGACGGTGATGCTGTCGCCGGTGTGGACGCCCATGGGGTCGAAGTTTTCGATGGAGCAAATGATGACGCAGTTGTCGGCCTTGTCGCGCATCACTTCCATCTCGTATTCCTTCCAGCCGATGAGCGATTCCTCGATGAGAACTTCCTGCACGGGCGAGAGGTCGATGCCGCGCTTGGCGATTTCCTCGAACTCGTCGCCGTTATAGGCGATGCCGCCGCCAGTGCCACCGAGCGTGTAAGCGGGGCGAATAATGACCGGGAAGCGGCCAATCTTTTCCTGGATGGCGCGGGCTTCGGTCATGTTGTGGGCGACGCCAGAGATGGGCACATCGAGGCCGATCTTGAGCATCAACTCTTTGAAGACGAGGCGATCTTCGCCTTTGTGGATGGCCTCAGGCTTCGCGCCGATCATTTCCACGTCGTGCCGGGTCAGGGCGCCGTTCTTGTTCAAAGCCATCGCGGTATTGAGCGCGGTTTGTCCGCCAAGGGTGGGAAGCAAAACGAGCTTGCCCTTGGCGCCGAGCTTCTTCATCTCCTCCTTCTCGCGGATGATGATTTTCTCGACGCACTCGGGCGTGATGGGCTCGATATAAGTGCGGTCGGCGAACTCCGGGTCGGTCATGATGGTGGCCGGGTTCGAGTTCACGAGGACGACGCGGTAGCCCTCCTCCTTGAGCGCCTTGCAGGCCTGGGTGCCGGAGTAATCGAACTCGCACGCCTGGCCGATGATGATCGGGCCGGCGCCGATGATGAGGACGCTGTGGATGTCAGTGCGTTTGGGCATGGCAAACTTAAATTAAAATAAAAAATTCAATTTGAGCGGCGGCGGGCGCGCTGGTGACGGCCTCGACACAGCCACGCCCCGGGAATCGCGCTCCGCAAAAGCCCGACGAGTGAACGCAATCTACGGCCGCTTGTCAGCGGTTTTTTGTCCGTCTGTCGGGGAGGCGACGGTTGGCCGGATCCGGTGGGCGGCAGTGCGGCGGTGTTGAGCTTGTGTCGCGGGCCCGTTTTTTCCAAATTTTGTCATGCGCCGAGTTTGCTTGTGGCTTTTCTTCGCCAGTTGGTGCGCCTTTGTCCACCAGGCTGCGGCTGCCCCCCGCAACATTCTTTTCATTCTTGCCGACGACCACCGCTTCGACGCGCTGTCCTTCATGGGGCATCCGTATCTGGAGACGCCGCACCTCGACCGGCTTGCGCGCGGCGGGGTGCATTGCCGGAACGCCTTCGTCACCACGTCGCTTTGCTCGCCAAGCCGGGCGAGCATCCTCACCGGGCTTTACGCGCACGCGCACGGCGTGGTGGATAACTACAACCCCGTCCGCCCCGACCTCGTATTCTTCCCACAGCTCCTCCAGCGCGTGGGTTACCAGACGGCGTTCTTCGGCAAGTGGCATATGGGCGAGACCGATGCGCCGCAGCGCGGGTTCGACCACTGGGTCGCCTTTAAGGGCCAGGGCAACTACTGGGCCGACGGCCGCGGCACGACACGCGTGGTGCCGCAGTCCAGCAGCGAGGGCTACAACGTCAATGGCCGCCGCGTCCCGCAGCGCGGCTACATCACGGATGAGTTGACGGACTTCACGCTGGACTGGCTGAAAACGCGCAAGTCTGGCAAGCCGTTCTTCGTCTACCTGTCGCACAAGGCGGTGCATTCGGACTTCGTCGCGGCGGACCGGCACGCGGGGCGATACGCGGGCAAGACCTTCATGCCGCCCAAGACTTTTGCCGACACGCCGGAGAATTATCTCAACAAGCCGATGTGGGTTCGTAACCAGCGCAACAGCCGGCACGGCGTGGACTTCGGCTACAACCTCCCGAAATTCGACCTGCAAACGCATCATCGCCGCTACTGCGAGACGCTCTTGGCTGTGGACGACAGTGTCGGCCGGCTGACGCAGTGGCTTGCGGAGCATAAGCTGCTTGAGTCGACGCTGTTGGTCTACATGGGTGACAACGGCTTCCACTTCGGTGAGCACGGGCTGATTGACAAGCGCACGGCTTACGAGGCGTCCATGCGCGTGCCGCTGCTGCTGCATTGCCCGGAGCTGTTCAAGGCGGGCACCGTCGTAACGCAGATGGTGGCAAACATTGACCTCGCGCCGAGCTTTCTTGAAGTTGCGGGCGTGCCCGCGCCGACGAATTTGCACGGGCGAAGTTTTCTGCCGATGGCGCAAGGTCAGCCCAAAGCCGGCCGCGACGGGCTTCTCTACGAATATTACTGGGAGCGCAACTATCCATATACGCCCACCATGCACGCCGTCCGCACGGACCGCTGGAAATACATCCGCTACCACGGCTTGTGGGACATCGACGAACTTTACGACCTTGCCGCCGACCCGGATGAGACGCACAACCTCATCCATGACCCGGCTTATGCCGCGACGGTGAAACAGCTCAACACCCGGCTCTTTGCGCTGCTTACGGAAACTCAGGGCCAGTCCATGCCGTTATTGCGCGACCTGGGCGAGACATACCCCACTCGCAAGCAGGGCAAAGCAAAGCCGGCGGATTTTCCTGTGCCGCTATTGAGGCCCTGAGGCTTCTAGTGTTGCTCGTGGTTCCCTCGCGACTCGATGTCACCTTTTGCCGACCACCGGCAATAACTTGAGTTCAGCAGGGTTCGCCCCAAGCACGGCGTGTGCCTGCCAGCAGGACGCAGGTATCGACGGCTCTCAAGTGCTTCGCATTGGCAACGCGTCGATGGGCCAGCAGCAACTGTCAATGGCGTCGCGCATAGGTGTTAAAACTCATGGGTAGGCTTGGCGCTTTTCAAACTCTGGCCCGTCGTGTTGACTCCCCGGACTTTATGAGCAAAACCGCTTTGCTGTTTGCAGGTCAGGGTGCCCAAGCTGTCGGGATGGGCCAAGATCTCGCCGCCGCTTTTCCCGCCGCGCGGGCCCTTTTTGATCAGGCTAAGACCGCGCTCGGTTACGATCTCGCAGGCGTGTGCTTCGATGGGCCCGAAGCCGAGCTGACCAAAACTGAGAACGCACAGCCAGGCATCTTCCTCGTAAGTTGGGTTGCGCTGGAATTACTTAAGGCCCGAGTGCCAGGGCTAAAGTTCGACGCTACCGCTGGCTTGTCGCTTGGCGAATTTACCGCGCTCACGGCGGCAGGGGCGATGAGTTTCGAGGATGGTTTGCGCGTGGTGCGGCTGCGCGGTCGTTACATGCAGGAGGCTTGTGAGGCAACTAGGGGTGGCATGGCTGCCATCATCGGCCTCGACGAAAGTCCCACGCGCGAGATCTGTGCCGCGGCGGGCGTGGAACTGGCGAACCTTAACTGCCCCGGCCAGCTCGTGATTTCTGGGGAGGCGGACAAAATCACAAACGCCTGTGAGCTCGCGAAAGCGCGCGGAGCCAAACGTGCTTTGCCGCTCACGGTGGCTGGAGCATATCACTCACGGCTGATGGCGAGTGCGCAGCCGAAGCTCCGCGAGGCGCTCGCCACAGTCACCCTGTCTGCGCCGACCGTGCCCGTCATTGCGAACGTCACGGCCCAGCCGCATACCACGCCCACCGCTATTGTGGACAACGTCGTGGCACAGGTGACTGGCTCAGTCCGCTGGGAGGAATCCATTCGTTATCTGCTCGCGCAAGGCTTCAACCGGTTCATCGAGCTGGGACCGGGCTCCGCATTGACCGGCTTCATGAAACGGATCGATAAGACAGCCCAAGTCCTAAACGTCGCCGACTGCGCGAGCTTGGAGACAACGGTGAAGGGGTTGACGACGTAAGTAATTACGGGTTGGAAGTTATACGCTTCGAGTTGTTATTCGGTCCTTGAAGTGTTGCCAACCCGACAGTCTTCAACTCGACCGGACCAAATTCTAAAACTCGTATCCGGCCTGTGTTCACCAGCCGAAATCATTCCGCCATTGCCGCCGGTTTGACCTGCGCAATCCTGTTCTGGGGCGCGAATAACACAGGCGTAAAATACCTTGTTCAATATTGGCCGCCGGTATTCATCGCGTGCAGCCGAATGTGGTGCGTGGCGGCCATTTTCTACCTGTTGCTGCGCAGGACGGACTGGTTTGGCCCGACGCACGCGACGACGCAGGAACTTCAGCGCAGTGTTTGGTGGCGTGCCAGCTTGATGCTTGCGTTGTATGTCCTCGCGTTCACTTTTTCGCTCCAGTTCACCTCGGCGTCGCATGTCGCGCTGTATCTGGGTACGTCACCGGTTTGGGCGTTGCTGGCGGAGGGTGGGCCGCGCGCGACGCTGGACTCGCTACGTCGCTACGTCGCGGCGGCACTGGCTTTGAGCGGTCTGGTGATTTTGTTCTGGCCTAAGTTGCATACTGCTGAGGGCAACTGGCGCGGTGATCTATTGGCTTTAGGAGCCAGTTTGCTTTGGACGATTTACGGCCGCCAGTGTCGCGACCTCGCGCAAAGCCTCAGTGGCGCGGAAATCACCTCTGCAACGATGTGGCGTGCTGCGGCGTGGCTCACGCCATTAGCGGTGTGGGAAGTGACGCAGGGCGGGTTGGTCATCTCGTGGTCGTTAGTGGGCGTGCAAGCATACTGCACTATATTTGGCGGCGTGGTGTCTTTTGCGCTCTATAACAACGCACTGCGTCACTGGCCAATGAGCCAAGTTTTCTTATTTAGCAGTCTCATCCCTGCCAGCACAATGATTTGGGCTTGGTTGCTACTCAACGAGCCGGTGATGCGAACCTTTTGGGTGGCGATGGTGCTGGTCATAACAGGTGTCGTTCTTGGTCAGCTCAAGCATACGCCGCATGCGACCGACCAATGTCCGACGCCTAACAAATGAGGTCCCCGCCACGCTGGTTCTGGATAGTCTTATCCTGCGGCAGTGCTGCTTGAGCCCGCTGATCTCTTTATCAGGCTGAGGATTCAGAGCTTCAGCAAAGAGTGGTGCGAAGGTTAAAGCCAGAGCACGACTCCTTTGAGCGGGCTGTTCTAATTATTCAACCAGCTTGGCTGCTTACTTCAGGCTCCCGCCGTGTGTTTAGCAATTGAAACAAATCCGTCTCAGCGCTCGGGCTGATTCGACTCCACCAAGTCGAAGCCGATTTGATCCGCGAGGCGTTGCCTTTGCACTCCGTAGTGGGCAGCAAGGATGCGCACCCGGTTCGCAAGCTGGTTCATGTGTCCGCGCTGGCGGCGCTTAACCGCAGTGATCATCAGGTTTTTAGCGGTGTGCTCCGTGGCGATGAATTCAAAAACTTTGGTATCGTAACCAGCCCATTCCAGCAGCGCGGCGCGCAATGCGTCGGTGACAAATTCCGCCTCGCGCTCCAGCAGAATCCCGTGCTTCAGCGCCGGCCACAACTCGGGCGGCGGGATGAGATTTGGTCGTAGCTCCTTGTGGCAGCAGGGCGACACCACCAGAAGCCTTGCGCCCGCTGCGATGCCTCGGGCGAGTGCGTCGTCAGTAGCCGTGTCACAGGCATGCAGCGCGATGAGCACGTCCACCATTTGGAGCGGCGTGCTGGCGATGGAGCCGGCCTGAAAATGCAGACTTTTGAAGCCGCACTCGTGTGCGATACGATTACCTTCCTCAACCAGATCCTTGCGCAGTTCGACGCCAGTTACGTGCCCGTCAGGGAAGTTCATTTGCTCGAGCAGCACGCGGGTAGCGAAGGTCAGGTAGCCCTTACCGCAGCCCATGTCCACAACGGTCAGGGGCCGATTCGAGGCTGTCGTCTCCGTGCAAGTTTCTTCGAGCAGTGGCGCATTGGGCTGTGTGCGGCGACGGCTGCGGCTGGTGGTGAGCTTTGAGTTTTGGTCTGCGACGGTCAATCCCGGCACGCCTTGTGCGAAGGCCTCCGCCAGCAGCGGGCGCAGAACTTCAACGAACTGGTTGATCTGCCGAAATTTTGCGCCCATCGCCTCACGCACTGTGCCGTCGGGATTCGCCACGCCTAGCTCTTGCAGCCAGGGCTCGGTGGACAGGATGCTGCGCAGCTTGGAGCGGTCGTGCTCTAGCGAAGGCACTGTTTGGTGGACGGGCTTGCCGATGGTGAACCGCATCCCGCCATTAGGCCTTACGGTTAGCTCGACGGCCTCGGTGGTGGTAAATAGATTTGCCGTAGCGAAGCCGCCATCAAGTTGCTTAATGATTTCATCCTCGGCTGCCTGCGGCTCGAGGTTTTTCATGATGTCGCGGGTGGCGAAGCGATAGGTAAAAGACAGCCGCAGTCCGGCTTTGAGCTGCACGGGGCGGACAAAGATTTTTGTCAGGCCAGGCTCGACGCGCCGGGGTGCACCGAGAGTCAACTTGACGAGCGTACCGTCCATCACGGCACGCCGGAAGCGGGAGAGTAATTGTTCGAGGTTTTCGAAGGCCACGGTGGGGTTGGGGTTTAGGTGCAAATGGAGCAGCAGGAAGGGGAAGCGAGAACGCCGCTTATGGTCATGGTCTAGCTTGTGGTCTTGCTTTTAATCCCAATTTTGCAACGCCCCGATGCTTGCCAAAAGGCGTGCGAGTTGCGCGGGAATTGTTACAACTGCGCGCGATGAAATTGAAGCACGGACTCCACCTCGCTTACTGCACCAACATTCATCGGGGTGAGTCTTGGCCGCAGACCTTCGAGTCTCTTCAGAAGTATGTGCTCGCTGTGCGCGACCGGCTTGGCTCCCAATCGCCGTATGCGATTGGTCTGCGGCTCGGTGCAGACGCAGCGCGCGAGTTGAGCGAGCCCGCTACGCTTGCGGGTTTTCGGCGCTGGCTGGAGCGGGAGAACTGTTACGTCTTCACCGTGAACGGTTTTCCATACGGGCGTTTTCACGGTACGCGCGTAAAGGAGCAAGTCTATGCTCCAGATTGGACCACGCCTGAGCGCCTGACTTACACGAATTTGCTCTTTGACTTGCTTGGGGAGATTGTCCCGGCCGGGGTTGAGGGCAGCGTCAGCACCGTGCCGGTTTCGTTTAAGGAGTTCATCAAGACGCCGCAGCAAGTACGCGTGGCGCGGGAGAATCTTTGGAAATGTGTTGAGCACATAGAGCGCATCTCGCGCCGCACGGGTAAAATCCTGCACCTCGGACTTGAACCTGAGCCACTGTGTTACTTGGAAACCAGTGCAGAGGCCGTGGTGTTCTTCGAGCAAATGCGAGCCGATCGGCCCGGCGACATGCGGTTGGATGAGCATCTTGGCGTAAATTACGACTGCTGCCATCTCGCGCTGCAATATGAGTCGCCGCGCGAGGCGCTGGGCCGGCTGCGGCAGCACAAAATTAAAGTGAGCAAACTACACCTGAGCAACGCGCTCAAGGTTCGGCCTACTGCCGAGGCGCGGCAGGCGTTGCGCTCGTTTGCTGACGAGGTGTATTTCCATCAGGTGCTCGCCCGTGCGGCGGATGGCACCATCACTCGGCACAAGGATTTGGACAATGCGCTGGCCCTGCACAACCGCCTGCCGCCCGCTGCCAATGATGAGTGGCGCATCCACTTCCACATCCCCTTGCACTGCCCGCCCACGCCCCTCTTCAGCACCACCGCCGATCACGTGCAGGGCGTCCTGGACGTGCTCAGAGAAACGCCCTCGCTTTGCGCGCACCTAGAGATGGAGACTTACACTTGGGAAGTCATGCCGACGGAAATGAAGAAACGGAACGTTGTGGATCAACTCGTCGATGAATATCGCTGGACCATTGCCGAGTTGAGTAAGCGCAACCTTGCGTAAAAGGGCACGCCACGTTGCTCTGCTGGTTGAAATGGACTGATCTTTCAAGTTAAGTGAAAGGGCAAAAAGTCGTTATTTTTGCAGCTAGAACGCTGCAATTCATGGACAAAGAAAAAATTTGAGGCAGTGGTTTGAGTTCCCACTTCAGCTCAACGAAGTGCAAGCCGCCCCAATTAATTAAGAGCCATAAGGCATCGCTGTCCAGAGTCGGGCCCCTACTTAAGCAGAGGTTGGCGGTGCCCCGCTTGCGTTTTCGATGTGTTTGCCTAACCTGCGCCGCACTTGTGCCAAGTCTAGCGGACAAAATTGAAGCCAGCGCCGTCAAGCGTATCGCCCTCCCGCCGGGCCGCGAGCCGGCCCGGGAGTTATCCCGCTACAAACAGTTCCTCAAAGTCGAGTCTGCCCGCCTTAAAATGCTCCACCACGCCGGTGCTAACGGCCGCGAAGTTTGCCGCGCCCGAGCCGTGGTGCTTGATGCGCTGCATCGCCATCTCCTTGAGGCGTTGATGAACACGCTGCCCGACAGCGCTCGACGCGGGGTGCCGCGGTACGCGCTCGTCGCCATCGGCGGCTACGGGCGCGGCGAACTGAACCCGCACAGTGATATTGACATCATGTTGCTGCACACGGGCGACAGCGCCGCTGCGGCGCGTGGGCGCGTCCACTCGTTCATCAAACTACTCACTGAGCCGGGCGGACTGCTTTATACGCTCTTCGACCTCGGGCTGAAGGTTGGCTATTCCGTTCGCACGCTCGACGACTGCATCACCGCGGCGAACGAAAACATTCAGACCAAAACCTCGCTCATCGAAGCGCGTTTACTACATGGCGACGAGGGGTTGTTTCGGGAAATGCAAGCCATAGTGCTGGCGCGTTGCGTACGCGGGCACGAGGAGACCTACATTGCCGCCCGGCTTGCGGACCAAGCTGCGCGCCGCCAGAAGTTTGGCAACTCCGTGCTCATGCAGGAACCAAACATCAAGAATGGCTGCGGCGGCCTGCGCGATTATCAGAATTTGCTATGGATGGCGTTCTTCACCAAGGACCGGCCGCGTAACCTCAAGGACCTTGAGGCGAAGGATTTTATCAGCGACACCGAGCGCAAGGAGCTTGATGAAGCTTACGACTTTCTATTGCGCACGCGCAACGAGCTACACTATCTCACCAACCGCGCGGGTGATGTGCTGTCCAAGGCCGTCCAGCCCGCCGTCGCTCACAACCTTGGCCACACGGATCGCTCGCCCAGCCGGCGGCTTGAGCAGTTCATGCGCGCTTACTATCTCCACGCGCGCAACATTGACCTGATCACGCGCACCGTCGAGCGCCGCCTCGCGCTGCTGCCCAAGCCCGACCGGATGCCTTTTCTAAAGAAGTTTCTACCCCGCCGCCGTAAGCAGACCGATCCCGAGGTGGACGGCTTTCGCGTCGTCGAGGGCGAACTGCTGCATCTCTCGCCGCGCGTCTTTCGCGAAGATCCGCGCCGGCTCATGCGGGTGTTTCTCTACGCCCAACAGCGCGGGGCGAAGCTGCATCCCGACACCGCGCAATTGCTCCGCCGCGAATTGCGGCTAGTGGATTCCGACTTTCTCCGTAACGAGCACGTGCACGAGAGCTTCCGCGAAATTCTCGGCCAGCGCGGAAACGTCGCCCCGGCCTTGCGCGCCATGCACGAGGCGGATTTCCTCGGTAAGTATCTCCCTGAGTTCGGCAAACTGACCTGCTTGGTCCAGCATGAGTTTTTTCACATTTACACGGCTGATGAGCACACGCTCATGTGCCTCCAAAAGCTCGATGACATTTGGGCGGGCCGCGTGCCCAATCCCGCGCCGTATCAGGAGCTGTTTCAGAAAGTCGAACGGCCTTTCGTGCTTTACCTCGCGCTGCTGATGCATGACACCGGCAAAGCTGCGCAGGGCAGGCACCATGAGCACGATAGCGCCCAGCTCGCCGAGCGCGTCGCGCACCGGCTTCAACTCGATGGCGCGACCACTCACTCGCTGCGGCTATTGGTCGAAAACCATTTAACCATGATCCAGATATCGCAGCGCCGTGACCTCGACGATCCGGCGGTGGTGCGACACTTCGCCGCGTTGGTGCAGACACCAGAGCATCTCCTCCAGCTCACACTTCACACACTTGCCGATTCGCTTGGTACCAGCGACAAGTTGTGGAACAGCTTCAAGGACATGCTGCTCTGGACGATGCATCGCAAGACCCTTGCGGAGCTTACCGGTGCGACGGTTTTCCTCCGGGCCGAGGAGAAGCAGCGCGAGCTGCTGTTCGACGAGGTCGTGCGCCGACTGCCGCGTGAGGTTCAGCTTGGCGAGGTGCAGGCGCACTTTGGCACGCTACCACCGCGCTACTTCCTCATCCACACCGCTCCAGAAATTGTTATCGACCTCGCACTGACAAATCGGTTCATGCAATGCCTCCTAGGCGACGACCCAGAAGTATCGCTCGCGCCCGTCATCGAGTGGACCGACGAGCCGGACCGGGGGTGTTCGCGCGTGAGGGTATGCACCTGGGACCGCGCCGGCCTTTTCAGCAAGCTCGCCGGCTCGTTCACTGCTGCTGGGTTGAACATTCTCAGCGCACAAATCTTCACCCGCACCGACCGTGTGGTGCTCGATGCCTTCGATGTGACCAGCGCACATACCGGCCTACTCGCGGCGAAGGCGGAGCAGGAAAAGTTCGGCCAATTGCTGAGCAAAGCGCTTGTTGATCACGTGGACTTTGATCCGCTTATCGCCAAGCAGAAGGTAGCCAATCCGCTTTACCAATCGCTTGAAGGCGAGCGCATCGCGACGGAAATTGCTTTCGACAACCAAATCTCAGAGCGCTGCACTGTGATTGACGTGGAGACCGAGGACCGCGTGGGCCTGCTTTACACGCTCTCACAGACCATGAGCGAACTCGGCTTGGATATCTCCATTGCCAAAATCAGCACCGAGAAGGGCGCGGCCATGGACAGCTTCTATGTCAGTGAGCTAACCGGCGAAAAAATTCTCACCCCGCATCGCCAGCATACCATTGAGGCTCGGCTTCGCACCGCGCTGCTTAACTTTGATCAGCGGGCCCTGTGAGGCCACCCAACCGTGGCTTTTAGGTCGATGCAATTCTCCGGGAATTCATCTTCTTGTACCAAAGTGTTTTAACCCCCTCAATGCGAACGCTGCGTTTGAGGCTCAGTTAGCACGCCGCCACAACTACTACCCGCGCCCGCCGTGCAGGCCAGGCAATGATCCCCCGTTTGAATTTTTCCTCCGGCCAAGTCTGCGGGTGTCACATCCCATAAGTGCAGCGGTCGAGTGGTAGCTTGCTGATCCCGTATCCCGCATTCGCCGTTCCGCATTCGTATCGCAAGCATTTGGTTGAAGTCACAGTCGTAAAGCTCGCCGCGCCAGCCGACGCTCAGCGTGCTGCGGCACATGAGGCCGTTCACCGTTGTCGAGTTGAAGGCGTTGGCAAGCAATTCGAGGTATTCCTTCGCCTTACCTTGTGCTCGCAGGTCCTCCGCAAAGCGCGCAATGGGCTGGTTTGTGATGGTGAAAAGGCGCGTGAACTCAATGCCGTAACGAGCACGAAGCTCGGCCTTATAGTCAGCCTCCAGCTCAGCCTGCGGCGGCGGGAGCGATGGGCCGATCGGATTGTAGACTAAGTTTAACGGCAGCCGCTTGCCGTAGCCGACCGCGTTGAGTCTCCGCAGCGCGCTAATGCTTTTTCCAAATACTCCGTCGCCGCGCTGAGCGTTCACGTTTTCCTCGAGGTAGCATGGCAGCGAGGCGATGATCTCCACTGCGTTTGCCGCGAGAAACGCCGGCAGCCAGCTGAATGCGTCTGTCTCGATGATGGTGAGGTTGTTACGGTCAATCACGTGACAGCCAGAGGTGCGCGCGGTCTCGACGAGAAAGCAAAAGTGTTCACTTAACTCTGGGGCTCCGCCCGTGATGTCCACAACCGCGGGCCGATGAGCTTTAATCCAGTCGGCCACCCGCCGCGCGGTCTCGGCGTTCATCATCTCCGTGCGCCACGGAGCGGCGTCCACGTGGCAGTGACGGCAAGTCTGGTTACACTTGCGTCCGACGTTTACTTGGAGAGTGTGCAGCGCGGCGCGGCGGAGCGTGAGGCCGTGACGGAAGAGGGCTTGTTGGAATCGATTCAAACTCGTAGCGCGTGGCGCGTGAAAAGTCAGAGCCGTGTCCGGCGGGGATTTTTGTTCAACGACTTTAACAAGCTCTCCTGATGCTGAGGCACTCGTGGCAAGATATCCTCCGCTGCCGTTCACAGCACCTTGACCACGATGCACGTCACGTCGTCCTGCTGCTCGGTGCCCTTGCAGAACTCGCGCACGGCAAGGTAGAGCGCATCCACGATTTGCGCGGCGGAATGGTCGCGATTTGCGCGCAGCACGGCCAGCATCCGATCGGTGCCAAACATTTCATCGCCTGGCCCCATCGCCTCCTCGAGGCCGTCAGTGAGCAAAAGGGCGATTTCACCTGGTTTTAATTTTATAGTGGGCGCATTACGGTACTCGGTGTTAGGCCGCATGCCGAGCGGGACCCCGGTGCGGCGCAACTCCATTCGCACGCTGCCATCTGGCGCGAGCAGATAACCGGGTGGATGACCGGCGCTGACGAACTTAAGTCGGCGCTCTGCCGCGTCCAGCCGACCAAGGAAGAGCGTCACGAAGCGCTCTGCGCCGATGTCCTCCGCCAGCGCGATGTTGGTGCGCGTAAGCACTTGGCCGGGGTCGGTGCGGTTTAAGCTGGCGATGCGCACATACGCGCGCGTTTCAGCCATCAGCAGCGCGGGGCCGATGCCGTGCCCCGTCACATCACCCACCACGAGCCCAACTCCATCGTCAGCCATGGGAACAAAGTCGAAGTAATCCCCGCCCGCCGCCGCCGCCGGGAAGCTGGCACCCGCGATGTCAAAGCCGGGCAACTGCGGCGCCGCCTTTGGGAAAAGGTGCGACTGAATCTCGCGCGCGACACGAAACTGCTCAGCGTGCTCCAGCAGTTCGCGGCGGTTTCGTTCGCGTTCGGTGATATCGCGGATGAAGGCGACAATCAGCCGTTGACCACCAAGCTCCATGTCGTTGAAGGCCAGCTCCAGCAAGACTTCGGAGCCGGTTTTTTTCAGGCCGGCGGTTTCGAGCGTACGCGCCTGCGCGGCGGTGACAGATTTGCCCGGCTTTTGAAACGCGGTGTCTGACTCAGCGCGGAGCTTTTCGGGTAGCAGCATCGCGAAGTTTTTCCCAACCAGTTCTGCCGGCTCGTAGCTGAAGATGCCCTGCACCGCTGGATTCGCGAACAAGATGTTGCTCCTGGTGTCCATCAGCAGAATAGCGTCGGTGGCGGTCTCCCACAGCAGCCGGTAACGTTGCTCGCTATTCCGCAGCTCGGACTCCGCGCGGCGGCGGGCTTTGCGGACGGCGGCGTCGCGCAACTCGCGTTCCACGGCGGGCACAAGGCGCGCCAGGTTGCCTTTCATCAGGTAATCGCTCGCACCGGACTTCATCGCCGCCACCGCAATGTCCTCACCAATGCCGCCGGAGACGATGATGAAGGGGATGTCGAGCTGGGTGGCTTGAAGGAGTTGCAGCGCGAGCGTGGCGTTGAAGCCCGGGAGGTTGTAATCGGACAGAACGATATCCCACTCCTTTTCCGAGAGCGCGCGCGTCATGTCAGCAGCAGTCTGCACGCGTTCGGAGGTGGTCGCGTAACCGCCGCGATCCAGCAGGCGTACCAGCATCTTGGCGTCGAACTCGGAGTCTTCGACCACGAGGACGCGCAAAGGCTGTTTCATGGTGGTAACTTAGTAAAAACTCAGCCGCCTAACAACTCCCGTGCTTTTGCGGCGAGGTCAGCCTCGCGCATGAGCGACTCGCCGACGAGGATGGCGCGGGCCCCAGTCTGCTTGAGGCGCAGCACGTCCGCCCGCGTGTGAATGCCGCTTTCCGCCACGAGTAGCGCGGCATCGTTCGTGCCGGAGCCGGAGAATAGTTTTGTGGCAATGCGCTCAGTGGTGGCCATGTCCACAGTGAAAGTCTTTAGGTCACGGTTGTTCACCCCGATGAGCGTCGCGCCGGCTTCGAGCGCGCGTTCGAGTTCGCGCTCATTGTGGACTTCCACGAGTGCGGCCAACCCGGCTTCGGTCGCAAGCTGGTGGAACTTCCGGAGCTGGTGGTCATCCAGTATCGCCACAATGAGCAGGATGGCATCGGCGCCCCACTGCACTGATTCGCGGATTTGGCGGTCATCAATGATGAAGTCTTTTCGCAGCAGCGGCAAATCCACTGCTGCTCGGATGGCGGCGAGGTAGTCGAGCGAGCCTTGGAAGAACTTCTCGTCCGTCAACACGGACAGGCAGCTCGCGCCAACGGCCTGATACTCCAAGGCGATCTTCACTGGATCGAAGTCCGCGCGGATTACGCCCTTGGATGGCGATGCCTTCTTCACCTCGGCGATGAGCGCAACATCACCGCACCTCGGTTGACGCAGCGCCCCGAAGAAGTCGCGCCGTCCGCGCTGCTGAAGGGCCGTGCGCAGCTCAGCGGCGGTCACGGGCTCATTTGGTAGCTGGGCGACTTCGAGCCGTTTCTGGGCCACGATGGTGTCGAGGATGTTCAAGGGAAGAACTAATCAGTGCCTAGTGATTTGTAGCCTTGGGCAAGTGTGGACGCGAGTGCGTACTTAGCACTAATGACTTATCACTCATCATCATCCTGCACGCCTTGCATGCGCTTAGTCGGGCAGCCGGCGCGGAGCCAGCCGTTCACGTAATCGTCAAGCGCGCCGTCCATCACGGCCTGCACGTTACTGGTGGAAATGCCGGTGCGAAGGTCTTTCACCATGCGATAGGGCTGGAAAACGTAGCTGCGAATCTGCTGGCCGAAGCCAATGGTTCCTTTCTCACCGTAGAAGCGCTCCATCTCGGACTTCTGCTGGTCCTCGCGTAACGCGTAAAGCCGGGACATGAGCATCTTCATGCACGTGGCGCGGTTTTGGTGTTGCGAACGCTGGTTTTGCGAGGCAACCACCACGCCCGTCGGCAGGTGTGTGATGCGGACGGCGGTCTCGACCTTGTTGACATTTTGTCCGCCTTTACCGCCCGAGCGGAAAGTGTCCACCTGCAATTCACCGGGCGGGATAACGATTTCGCCGGCCTCCTCAATCTCCGCGATCACGTCCACGCTGGCGAAGCTTGTGTGACGGCGCTGATTCGAGTCGAAGGGAGAAATGCGCACGAGTCGGTGGACGCCGCGCTCGGCCTTGGCGAAGCCGTATGCGTTATCACCCTCGATGGTCATGGTGGCGCTCTTGATGCCAGCTACTTCTCCTGGGAGAATATCGGAGACTTCGGCCTTCCAATTGCGCACTTCGGCCCAGCGTTGATACATGCGAAGGAGCATATTGGCCCAGTCCTGGGCTTCGGTGCCACCAGCGCCGGCGTTGATGCTAAGGATGCAGCCGTTCTTATCGTGCGGGCCCTTGAGAAGGAAGCGCAGTTCGAGTGCGTCGAGTTCACTCAGAAACTTATCTAGGTCGCGCGTGACCTCGGTGAGGATGGGGGGCTGGGCGGCCTCGGGCTCTGCTTCCCCCAACTCGATCATCACGCGGAAGTCATCGAGCTGTTTCTCAGCAGCAAGCAGGGGCTCCGCCTTTTTGCGGAGCGTGTTGGCTTCGTCAATGGCTTTCTGGGCGGTCTCGCGATTGTTCCAGAAATCATCTTGCGCCATCACGGAATCCAGCTCCGCGAGTCGCTTTAGCGCACCGGGCAAGTCAAAGAAACCTCCGCAACTGGGCGAGCTTGTCGGCTGTAGCAGTGAGTTGGGCTTTAGTTGCGTCGAACATTCGGCTGCGAATTTAAGGGTAAACTAATACTTGCCCAGCAGAAAGTCTGCGTAGGGCTGCTCTCAAACTAATCACCGCAGCGGACGTCCTGATTGGGACTGGTCGAAAGGGAAACTCAATTCGTCAGGTAGTCGCGGGGATCGGTCACCCGGCCGGTGATGGCGCTGGCGGCGACGGTGGCGGGGCTGGCGAGATAGACTTCGCTCTCTTTGCTGCCCATGCGCCCGGGAAAATTACGGTTCGTCGCGCTGATGCACTTGAGGCCGCTCTGGTTCATGCGGCCAAACGTGTCCACCGGACCACCGAGGCAAGCCGAGCACCCGGCGTTTTCCGTCATGCGCACGCCGGCATTTTCCAAAATCTGCCAGATGGTCTCATTGCCCCAGCGCGTGGTCTGAAGGTCGTGGACGATCTCCGGCGTCGCGGGCACGCCAAAGGTATCAATGCTTACCTTGCGCCCACGCAGCACGCGCGCGAACTCGACGAAGTCACTGGTCTTGCCGCCAGTGCAGGAGCCGACGTAGGCGCGATCGAGCTTCATGCCGTTCATCTGCTTGGCTGTCTTACGCTGGCCAGGGTCGGGATGGCACGCGACCGTCGGCTCCAGCTTGCAGAGGTCAACGACGGTCTCGTAGACGAATTTCTGGTCGCGGTCCACTTCGACGGGTTCGTAGCTGGACTTGGTGCCGTTGAGGCGAGTGCGGGCATCCACGTATTCGGCGGTGCGGGCGTCGAACTCAAAGATGGCGTTCTTGCCGCCGGCTTCGATGGCCATGTTCGCAATGGTCATGCGATCGTCCATGGAGAGGCCGGCGATGCCGGGCCCGTCGAACTGCATCGCGCGATAGGTTGCGCCGTCGAAGCCAATCTCACCGATGACATGTAGGATGATATCCTTGGCCATCACCCCGGATTGCAGCTTGCCTTCTAGGCGAAAACGCATTGTCTCGGGCACTTTGATGAGCAGCTTACCGGTTCCCAAGACGAAGCCCGCATCGGTATTCCCAATGCCGGTGGCGAATTCGTTGAACGCGCCGGCCATGCAAGTATGTGAGTCGGTGCCGAAGAGCACTTCGCCGGGGCGCGTGTGGCCTTTGGCAGGAAGCGCGGCGTGGCAGACACCGGCGTATTGCGAGCCGTATTGGCGCTTGGTGTTGCCCTTCGAGGCATCGAACTTCCAGTGGCCGTTCGGGTCATCAATCACGTCGTAGAAGTAGGGCAACCCCTGCTCGCGCACAAAGTCGCGGAGGATGTCTACGTTGCGATTGGACATCGAGTCGGCAGTGAAAATGTAGTGGTCGGGGATGATGACCACGCGCTGCTTATCCCAGACCTTGGCGGTCTTGCCGAACTCGCGCTTGAAAACGCCAATCGTTCCTGGGCCGCATACGTCGTGCGTCATCAGGACATCAGCCTTCACCCAGATATTGTCGCCGGCCTGCACGGAGGCTTTTCCCGCGGCGCGGGCAAGAAGTTTCTCAGTCAGCGTCATAACAGAAATCCCAAAATAACGATGGAAACAGGCTGGTGCAACACGAGAAACCACCGCGTCAATCGGGTCGCGGGCGGACAGCTCAAATCTTATCGAGTACCGCGTTGGTTCCCTCTGGCGGAGTGTTCGTGAGGGCGGAACCGGAAGGGGACTTCAGCTTGGGCTTCACCGGCGGCGCGTTGGTGGTGCCCGGTTTCTTATCCTTGCGCTCGGTGTCCATTTTTTTGGGGGCGCGGGAGGATTTGATGTCCGCGTCGAACTTAACGACTTGGTCCGGAGTCAGCTCGGTGCGGATTTTATCGGTCACCACCCGGATTTCATCCTTCATCTTGGCGGCGACGGGATCCCAGTAGGGCTTCGTACGCTGATTGCTCTCACGGATAATGTGGCCAATGCGGTCGTGCTGCTCGGGCGTCAATTCGAGCTGCTTGTGCAGGCGACCAAGGAACTCGGCGCGCTGGATTTGGTTGTAGGTAAGCTGCTGGTGTGGCCTAACTGACTTGTGCGGCCGCTCAATGAGGGTGGTCATCAACGCCCCGGTCACTACGCCCGTGCCGTAGATCAAGACCGTGGCCAGGATGAATTTCCACGGGTTCACCAGCTATTCGCCCGCGACGTCGTCGCTAGACAGAAGAGTGCTCTCGATGGCCTGCTCGAGGTTCTGGCTCTCCGAGTCGGCGGGCGGCATCGTGGCCAGCACCCACACGCCGAGCGCGGCCATTACCGACATGCAAGGCGCGACCGCGCGCCACAGCCAGCGGCCCCACACGGCCCAAACGTCCATGGTGAGCGGCGCAGCCAAGCGCGCCATGATGCGCTTCTCGAATGCATACGGCACATGGTCGCTGGGCGGCGTCGCTTTGGCGGCAGCTATCAATTTCTGTCGGAGCTTTTCCAAGTCCATAACAGGGAAAACAGACGGAGCCGTCTGCCGAGCGGTTACAAATACTTCTCCTGCGTCAGCGTCTCCAGAATCTTCTTCATCTGGGCGCGGGCGCGGAAGGCACGGACCTTCACCAGCGGGACCGACCAGCCGGTGAGCCGGGCAATCTCTTTTACCGAGCGGTCCTCGATTTCCAGCAGCGTGATGACCAGCCGCGCCTCTGGTGAAAGCTGCGCCATGACGCGTTCGACCAGTGTGCGCGCAGCGTCGGTGTTCTTCGAGTTGTCCTCCGGCCCGGCGGCGAACCGCTCCAGCCAGTCCACCTCAAGATCGGACAGGTCAGTGAGGGTCGTCTCGCGGTTGCGCTGATGCGAGCGCAGGAAATCGTAGCACGTCCGCACCGCCATGCGCATGAGCCAGTGCTCAAAGGGGGCCTCCGCCCGAAAGCTGTCGAGCTTCTGGAACGCTTTGATGAAGACCTCCTGCACGATGTCCTGCACTTCGTCCTCGCGGCGCGCGTAGCGCCGCGCGGTGGCGAAGACGCGCGGCTGGTAACGGGTGATGAGCGTTTCGAACTTTTCCACCTCGCCCTTGCGCACGGCGGCGATCAGCTCGGTGTCGCTGGGTTCCATCGGGGCGGACTATGCAAAATCAGGCGGCCAAAAGCAAAAGCGCAAAGCCACCGCGACGAGCGGTGGCTTTGGCAAGAGACGGATAATGAGCGGATCGGTTACTGATTCGTTGGCGGGCGACGGGGCGATTCAGGCTTACGGTCGCCGCCTTCTGGATTGCGGCCTCGGTCGCCCTCCGGCCGGGAATTACGCTCGCCGTCGGGGCGCGGGCCGCGGTCTCCATCCGGCCGGGGACCACGGTCGCCCTCGCCGGGCCTGCGAATCTGGTCACCGTCACGCGGACTGGCCGGTCGGCGAAACTCGCCTTCGGCTGGGCGTCGGAATTCTCCCTCGCGCCGGACATCGCCTTCGCGCTGGCCGCCCTGCATTGGTGGCTGAAAGCCGGGGCGCGGTCCCGAGTTGGCGATCATGTTGCGCAGCCGTTCGACCGTCTCCTTGGGCAGCCGGTCGCGCACCTGTGCGAATGCGCGGGCGCGGGCGATGGTGGTCTCGGCTTCGAGCTGCGCAGCCTGCATGATTTTCTCGCGGATGGTTTGCTCGTTGGGCTTATCGGCCAACGTGGCCTCGGCAATTTCGCGACGCAGGCGCATGGAGCGCTCGCCGGTTTCGCGCATGACGTTTTGCTGCGCCTCGAAGAAGCTGCGTAGCGCGTTGCGCTGCTCATCGTTCAGGTCGCGGAATAGTTCCTGCGGGTTGAACTGTTGGCCGGCAAACGGTGCATTGCCGGGGCCGCGCTGGCCTTCGCCGGGTCGGAAGTCTCCGCGTCCGCCCTCAGCCGGGCGGCCCTCCCCGCGGGGTGGGGCATCGCGGCGGGCATCATTGCCCTCGCGCCGTACCTCGCCCTCGCGCCGGGCACCGTCGCTGGGCCGCACCTCCTCGCGTCGGCGTTCATCCGGGCGAAAGTCGCCGCGGGGCGGGCGCTGGCCCTCGGTGGGGCGCTCTTCACCGGGGCGGTTGTCCCGCGGACGTTCTTGGGCGGCGGCGATGCCGGCGAGGGACAAACCGCACAGTGCGGTCAAGAACGAGCGGGCGAGATGCGGCAGTTTCATAAGTGTTATTTTGGTGTGCCCGGCGTGGTTGTGAACGCCCGGCTATTTCGGTTTAACGCGCCAGCCCGCAAAAAGTTCGCAGGCAGTATTTCAACAGACGCCGCAGCCTGCTGAGTGTTACAAGAAAAAATACGCTAGGGTCGCAATGGCGTGGTGGGGTGACGGAGAACTGGAGTGATGGTCGGCGTCACGTGGCCATGAACCATCATGCCCATTGGGATGACCGCCTGGATGTCCTCGACACGCAGCGGAAACGTCCTCAACCGCATTGGCCCGCTGCCGCTTGCTTTGCCGCGGCTCCAGAGTTGGTTCAGTGAAGCAGCGGCACCGCGCCCGGACGAAGCAGAGTCTTGCGCAGAAGTGGAAGCAACGCATGAAAGAGCAAGCAGAACCAAGAAGGGTTTAGCGTTCATAAACTTCTGCCGCACTGCTGAAGCCTTT
>VHDH01000008.1 GCA_016871445.1 Verrucomicrobiota bacterium
AATGAATCCATCCGCCGGCGCAAGCACATCGAAGTGTTCGCCACCGGGCTTCAGCGGCTTGGGATAGAAATAGCCGTGGTCAATCGGGCAGACGTGTCCACCCACCATCAGGCCGTAGGGCACGATGGTCTGAATGTCCTCCACGTGCATCGGTGAGTGGGTGAAACGCACCGGGCCTTTGCCGACGGCGCGGCCCCGGCTCCAGAGCATCGCGAGATCAAGCGTGCCATCCGGCCGCGTGGGTGCGTCAAAGGACTGCGGGCCGCGCGGCCCCGGCCCCGGCTGGCCCTGCGGCGGTTGCGCGCGCTGCCCCGCCGTCGCCGTGCCGGCGCGCGGCGGGCTGGTGACGGCAACAAGCCACGCGCCGTCTTTGAGTTTCACGGCGCCGGGGTCCGCGCCCGGGACTCGTGGCGAACCCGCAACCGATTCCCACTTTGCGCCGTCCGTGCTCGTGACCGGCCACGGCCCTGCGCCGGTGCCGAAGAATGCCAGCCGCCCGCCATCGCTTTGCAGGTTGCCAAGCCAGCGGTTCTGGCCGGGCATCGTCACGTCCGCGACGCGCTCGAACTTCAGCCCGTCCTTGCTCACGGCGTGATAGCCAACGCCGCCCCGCGGCGGCTCGCGGCGCTGCTGGTTCGCGCGCATTTGCTCCGGCGTGCCGTTGTCCGGCACGATGAGGTGGAACACGCCGCCGTGCAGCGCCGCCGCGCAGTCAATCACGACGCGCCCTTCAAGTGCAAACCGCACGCCGGGCTCGAACTCGTAGTTCACGCCGTCCTTCCCGACCGCCGAGTAAATCGCCGGCACGCTGCGCGCGAAGTCCGGGCTGCGGTTGGAGGTGAAGTAGATCCGCACGCGCCCATTCGGCAGCGGCACCAGCGTCGGATCGAAGGGCCGCGCGAGTCCCGCCTCCATGCCGGTAACCGTGATCGGCTCCGGCTTGGTCCAGGTGCGCCCCTCGTCGCTGGAGAAGCAGACGGCCACGCGGTCGAAGTTGCGGTTGTTGTCCGACGGAAAATGCTGGAAGGCCGCGATGAGCCGCCCGTCCGCCAGCCGCGCGAGCGTCGGCACGCCCGCGCGCGGGAAGGTCGCGAGCGGCTGCGGCTGGCCGGGACCGAGGCGCTGCACGAGCACGTCGTTGTCCCACGGGCCTGGCTGGTTCGTGCGCGGCGAGGCGGGGCCGGCGCCGGGTTGCGGAGCAGTGCCCGGGTTGACCGGTGGCTCGCTCCGCGTGACCGTCGTGCGCTGCGCCGCCGCGTTCGCCGACGGGCTGAAGCGCAGGATGCGCGTGCTGAACTTGAACTCACCCACCCACAGATAACCGCCGCCCCACGCCACGGAGCCGGGCATGAACAGCTTGCTGCGACTGAGGCCGGCGCTGCGATCCCTTTCGTCCGCCGCACCGAGGGATGCGTTGGCAGGCGTGCCCGCGAGCGCGTCCTCGACGCGGTCCCACACTTGCACGCGATGGTTGCTGCGGTCAGCCACGAAGAACTTGCCCTCCGCCGCCAGCGCGTCGCCAGGCAGGTTGAACACTCCCGCGCCGCCGATGCCGAACGGGCGGTTGTCCGTGCCGAGTTCCTTCACCGGCCACACGCGGATTTCCTGACCCTCGAACGGTGCGGCGCAAAGATAATTCCCGTCGCTGTTGAGCCGGCCGGGGTTCGATGCTTCGAGCGTCAGTTTCGGTTCGCTGTCCGCATTGGGGATGCCGTCCCAGACGTAGATGCGGTTCGCCTGGCGGTCCGCGAGATAGAAGTGCCGCGCGTCCACCGCCACGCCGGTCAACTCGCGCAACTCGACGCTGCCGATGCGCCCGCGCAGCGTCACGTCGGGCAACTCGCCGTTCAGCGGCAGTTTCCGCCAGATGCAGACCGTGTCGCGGCCGGCGAGCGCGAGGGTCGTGCCGCTCGCGGCGTTGTCCCATGGGCCGTCGGGCAGATGATAGATGAAGTCCGGGCGCGCGGCGCTTACGTCGGGCAGGTTGCGCCAGACGAACATCTTGCGGTCGAAGTCCGACGAGATGAAGAGGCTCTTGCCATCCGTGGCCACCGCCGGGTTCTGGATGAAGTGGTTTTCCGCCCAAGTGTCCTGGTCGGTGCGGTCGCTGCCGACGGCGAAGTCCGCCGGCTGGTTGTCGCGCGTGGGCAGCGCATTCCAGCCGAGAATGTGGTTGCCGTTGTAGGTGCAGACGTAGAGCCGGCCGTTCGCCACGACGGCGTCTGGCCCGTCGCCGTTGCGATACGTCGTCGGGCGCAGCACCACGTCGGCATCGGTGTTCGCGTCGCGCGGCGGCTTGTTGAACAGGTAGATGGATTGAATGCCTGCGAGGGCGACGCCGCCGTTCGGCGTGAACGAACCCTTCACCCACTCGCGCCACGTCCAGTCGGGTTGCTGCGATGACGACGTGGGGAAGGAATTCCAAACCATCGTGGCCGGGCGCGAGTTGTCGCCGTAGTTGTGGTCGCCCACGGCGAAGAACGTTTTGCCGTCGCTCGTGACGTTGCGCGGCGTGCCCGCGCCATCCGGACGCAGGACGAGGTCGGGCGGCTGGTTGTCGCGCGATGGGAACGAATTCCAAATCAGCACCGCGCTCCCGTGCGTGGCGACGACGGCGAGTTTCGTGCCATCGGTCCACACGCCCCACGGCCAACTGAAGCGCTGGATGCCGCGCCCGAACTGCGGCCGCGGACCTCCACCTTCGGAAGGACGAGCTGCGCGAGTCCCACTCTGATCTCCTGGCGGTCTTGGTTGGGGACTCGCGTAGCTGGTCCCTCCGACTCCGCGCTCCGAAAGTTGCGGGAGCTCCAGCACCAAATCCGCCGGCTGACCATTCTTCGTGGGAAACGAATTCCAAATCAGGATGCGGTCGTTGCTCGTGTCGGTGACAGCGATGCGTTTGCCGTCGAGTGTGATGGCGACGTTGCCGGGCCAGTTCAACTGGTGTCGGCCCGCGCCGGAGTTGTTCTGCGTGAAGTCGGGCTGGCCGAGCACGAGATCGGGCGGCGTATTCTTCGCGGGCGCGGATTTCCAGATGAGCACGCGGTTGTTCCAGCGGTCGGCAACGAGCAGCGCCTTGCCGTCGGTGGCGAGGCCGGAGGGATGGTTCAGCAGCAGCGGACCGCCGGAGTGGTTAAAACCCTTCGCGCCCAGCACGAGGTCAGCATCCTGCCCGGTGACGAACGCGCCGGCCTTGGCCTGCGGCGCGGCGGCATACTTCGACGCGATGCGCTCGACGCGAATCGCATCGCGCCGCTCGGTGGCGCGCGGTTGCTGGGCGAGGGCGGTGCCGGAGAGCGCCAGGCAAAGTAACGCCGGGACGAGCCGCGCAGGTATTGGGAAGGCCGTATGCATCTATGGGATTAAACGCACTCGACGAAAAATAGATCGTCTAAAATTCATAGTTCGACCTGCCAGTGTAAAGTTTTCGCTTAGGACAACGACCGAACTCAAAATTGGAGTGTCGATCAAGGTCTAACCCGCTAATCGGTTCGGTCGGTGCCAGCGGATGCGCGCAAGCAGGAGGTCACCCCTGTAGCCGCGCTTGGGGAGCATCTCGCCGTCCGTCACCCACGACTCGTCGGGGCTCACGTTCACGGGATGGAAGTTGCCGCTGTAGGCCACGTCGTCGGGCTTGTTCACGCCGTCACCGACGAGCGGAAGCACGACGCGCTCGGTGTCGCGGCACAGGCGCAACGTGTGCGGGTCCACCTGCGCGACCCACAGTGGCGCGCGCCAGCGCGGGACGTTCACGTTGCTCGCATCCTTGCGTGTGTAAACGAGGAAAAGCGCATCGGAGTGGGTGAGCCAGTGCTGTTGCGTAGAAGATATTTCTAACGGGGTGCCGTCCTCCCAAGCCCACGCTTGGGGCGGCGACCACTTGAGACCGTCGCCGCCCGCACAGACGTAGCCGCGGTTGTCCTCGGCGCGAATGGTGAGAAAAAAGCGACCATGGAACTGCGTGACCGATGGCTCCAACAGGCCGCGGCCTTTCGTGTTGAACATGGGTTCGCCGACTTGTTTGACCGTGAGCGTTTCGCCGTCGAAGCCGCAAATCACTCCAGCGACTGCGCGGGCTTGGGTCTTCGTCGCGCCGAAGGTGAAGGACATTTGCACGTCGCCGTTGGGCAGCACGACGCGCTGGCCGCAGTTGTTCGAGTAGATGTAGGCACCGCGCGGGTCGTTCCACTCCAGCTTACGGCGGGGGCCCCACTGGCCGGCGCGCCACACAGCGTAAATAGGCCAGCGCGGCGGTTGATCGCGGGAGAAGGTCGGGCCGGAGTAAAAGACATTGTGGCCGAGCGCGAGCACGCTTTTGGTCTGCGGATGCCATTCGGGCGTGACATCGCAGACGCCTTCCTCGGTGAGGTTGTTGCCCGGTTGCACTCGCCCGAGGGGCGGGACGGGCTGCGGGTCGGTCCACGTCTTGCCCAGGTCGCGCGAGGTCATCCAATGCACCGGCCCGAAGCCGTGCCAGTAAACGAATACGATCATTTGTTCCGTTACACGGCCCAGCCGGGCCAGGGTTTTCCATACCACCGCCTCAACGAAGTGCTCGGCGAACACCACTGGCGCACGCGCTACGGCAACGGCGCGTTCTTTAAGGACAAGCTCGTGCTCGTCGGCCCCATCGTCGAACTGCTCAAGGACTACCACAAGACACCCATGGCCAAGCAGTTGATGGCTGGTCCCGAAGTCCACTTGAACATCGTCAACGCTGCGCTCCACGGGGAATACCTGCGACCGATGACCCACTTCGCCAGCCGTGCGAGCATCGTGCTGGCCGGGCTGATTTCAGTGGGCCTGTGCTGGCTGCTCCGCAATGCTTGGGTGCGGTTCCTCACGCAACTCGGCTTGCTCGCGGCCTTTGTCGTGCTGGCACTTTACCTCTTCAGCTACCAGGGCCTCATCGTGTCGCTCGGCATTCCCGCGATCGTGCTCTTCACCTGCGGCGTGTCCGCGCTCGGCTACGACTTCCTAAGAGAGCGCAAGGCGAGGGAAGAATTGCGCAAGACCATGGATCTCTACTTCTCCCCGAAGGTCAGCGCCTTCGTGCTCGCCAACCCCGGCTCCATGGAGGCGCGCTCCGCCGATGTCACGCTGCTGCTCACCGACCTGCGCAATTCGACGCCGCTCGCGGAGAAGCTCGGCCCCGGCGGGATGTTCCGCCTGCTCAACCAAGTTTTCGAGGTCGAGACCAACGCCGTCATGGCCCAGGACGGCGCGCTCGAACACTTCCTCGGCGACTAGTTTCTCACCTACTGGGGCGCGCCCCAGCCGCAGTCCGACGGGCCGAACCAAGCCTTGCGCGCGGCGATGGAACTCATCACCGGCATGGAATCGGTGAAGGCCTCGCAGTCCCCCGAGGTCAAGGCCCTCTTAGGCTACGGCGTCGCGCTGCATCGCGGCTCCGTGCTCTTCGGCAACAAAGGCTCCGCCAAACGCCTCGACTTCGGTCTCGTGGGCGACACCGTCAACGAAGCCGCGCGCATCGAGGCGCTCACCAAATACTACGGCGTCACGCTGCTCGTCTCGCGCGAGTGCTTCGCGCTGATCACCAATCCCGCAACGCACCGCCTGCTCGACCGCGTGATCGTGAAGGGCAAGAACACGCCGGTGGAGCTGCTTGAAATCGAAAACCCCCGCACGCCGCCCAACTACGCGGAACTGGTGCGCGAGTGGGATGTCGCATTTGCCGACTACACCGCCGGGAAGTTCGCCGAGGCGCGGCCCGTTTTCGCCAAGCTTGCTGAACGGTTCAACGACGGCCCCAGCAAGCTCATGGTCCATCGCTGCGAGGAGCTGATCTCCTACCCACCGACGAACTGGAAGGGTGTGTGGAGGATGGAGAGCAAATAGGCCGACGCACTGCTGGCTACGAAAGGGCGCAGAGAGCGGAGGGCGAGCGACTACCGGCGTCAAGCCCCCCGCAGATTCAAGACGCCGCGGATTCTGCTCCGCATCTGCGGCCTTCTAAAAAATGCGGGGAATCACTGCACCCCTTTTGAATCGAGAGACAGCTGCTGCCGCACATCGTCCTTGAATTCACTCTCCCCGCCTGTCATCCAATCCGCAGTCGTGTTCAAGCGCGCCGCCAAAGTTGCTGTGATTCTGGCAGTGGCCCTATCCCTCGGGCTGCACTGGGCACTGCTCCAATCGGTCGCTTGGGCCGGCATGTTCGCGAGCTACGCCCGGCAGACCACGCTGAGCGAGGCGTTCACCAAGACCTTCGACGGCAAGAATCCCTGCCGCATCTGCAAGCTCGTCCGCGAGGGCCAGCAATCCGAGAAGGCCAAGGAATCCGTCCTGCCGCTGGTGAAGGTAGAGTCGCTACCCTGTGCAGAAGTCTTCGTGTTGATCCCGCCCGTCCCGCTTCCCTCTCCGTCCGTTTCCGACGAGGCCGCCCTCCCGCGCGCCGAGTCTCCTCCCACGCCGCCGCCCCGGCTGGCGTAGTCCCTCCTCCCAAGCCCGCGTGAAGCCGGGCTGTGGCCTGCCGTGTGGCAGCGCCGTTGAACAGCCTGTCCTCGTGCGGAATCCCGTGCGGCTCCTTGCCGCCGGTGCGAATTGGGCGGAGTGGCGACACTTCTCGGCGCTCCGGCCGTTACTTGTCCTTTCTGCCGCCCCCGCGAAGTCACCGACCGCCTCTCCGCCCGACCTTTTCCAAATCCCGCCGCGACGTGTGTCCGGCGGGGAATGACCGAAAGAAATTTGGGATGCGGGGCTCGATTGCTGGCGAGCGGTTCGTTGTCCTTCCCCGCTCGTCGGCGCACCGGATCAGCCCCGCATCCCACTCAACGAACGACGAATTGACGAATGAAAACGGAAACGAAGCAAGTCAAAGCTGCCTCCCCAATGCCGGGTGGGACCGCCCGTGTCCACACGGCGGGCTTCACCCTGATCGAACTGCTGGTGGTCATCGCCATTATCGCCATCCTTGCCGGCATGCTCCTGCCCGCACTGGCCAAGGCGAAGGAGAAATCCCATGGCATCCGCTGCGTGAGCAACACGAGGCAACTCGTGGTGGCCAGCACGCTCTACGCGGAAGACTTCAGCCGCCATGTGACCTTCAGCGGCGGCGTGGACCGCAAGACACTCCTGTATCCCTACCTGCAACAAGGCACCAACAACTCTGACGTCCTCGGCCCGCAGGTCTGGAACTGCCCCGCCAACCGGTTCACCAACTCGGCTGGCTATGGCTTCAACACGCTGATGAACAACGTTTACGTCTCCATTGTCCGCAACCCAACGGAGACCGTGGACATCGGCGACGCGGGCATCAACAACATCACTGCTGGCTTGCCGGTCTACATCCAATCCACGCACCTCATGCCCCCCTCTGCGATCCAGAACGCCACCTTGGGTCGACCCAACCCTCGGCATCAGAGCGGGAAAGCCGTCAGCATCGGCTACTTGGATGGCCACGCAGGTTCCGTGCTGATGGCCGCACCGCTCTACCCCGGCTTACCCGGTGTCTGGCTGGGCAACGGCATCACGGACCCCGCCGATCCGAATTACAAGGATCAGCTGTGGGACACTTTTTGAACGGCGTCTCAGTCACCTGCGCATGAATGGAATCCGCCCCCACCATCCAATGCCTGACAACAATTCCCCGACAGTCGGGCCGCCTTGCGGCTTGGTTGATCGGGATAGCAGCATTTCACATACAGCAGCACCAAACAAATAACATGAAAGAAACCATCAAGACCGCATTACGCACCTCGGCCGTGTTGGCCGTGGCCCTCGGCTTGTGCGTCACCGGCCTGACCGCCGCCAAGCCCCCGCAGGGCGACCAAGCCACGTGGACCAAGCTCTGCACCGACCTCGTGAACGCCACCGCTACCCTCGAAAAGGGTGAAGCCGGTGCGGCCGATAAGTTCAAAGCGGCCGTGAACTGCAAGGCCTGCCACGACGAGTTCAAGCCCGCCGCCAAAAAGTAATTCCTTCACCCGCCCACGCACGCCGGGGCCAAACGCTCCGGCGGGCGCGAGTTTTTCGGGCGGCCTCCACGCCAACTCTCTTCTCCCAGTCCCACCGTGACCCGCCCGCTTCTTCGTGTCGCTGGTTGTGCCTGCTTGCTGAGCATCGCCGCTTGCAGTCCTCCTTCCGCCCCACCGCCACCTCCCGCCAAGCCTGCGCTGACTCCGCCCCCCGCCAGTCACACTAATCACTCCACCCACGAGCACGGAAGCTCTAGCGGCAAGTCCAAGCGCGAGATGCAGCGCGCGGGCATTGAAAGCCTGGATGTGACGGTGGCGGGCAGCACGCTCCACCTGTTGCTTGGCCGCTACGAACCCAACACGAAGGTCCCCACGCTTCTTCACTTGCGCTCCGCCGATGCCGGAGCTACTTGGACCACGCCGGTCCGCGTGGACACTGGCGCGACCGCCCCGCATCAGCCGCATCGTGGACAGGACGCGCAAATCGCCGCGAGCGGGGACAAACTTGTCTGCGCCTGGACTTCGCCCGGCACCGGTTTCAACGGTCGCGGCCCCGTGGCCACCGCACTTTCCACCGATGGCGGCGCGACTTGGCAACCCGGCCCCAACCCCGCCGATGACGCGAGCTCCGGGGACCACGGCTTCGTGGACATTGTGGCGGACTCCGCCGGCACCTTCCACCTAGTCTGGCTCGACGCGCGCGACACAAACAAATCCAAAGGCCTGCGTTATTCTAGTTCGCGCGACGGCGGCCAATCGTGGAGCAAAAACACCACCGTGAAGGCGGACACCTGCGAATGCTGCTGGAACAAGCTCGCACTCGGTCCGGACGGCTCGCTCCATGCGCTGTTCCGCGACAAAAACCCGCGCGACATGGCCGTGATGTCCTCGTCGGATCGCGGCGCACACTGGAGTGACCCCGCGACGGTCGGGCGCTTCAACTGGGATTTCCAAGGCTGCCCGCACGTCGGCGGCGGCCTCGCCCTCCAGGGCACGACGGTTCACGCCTTGATTTGGACCGGCGCGACCGGCCACGGCGGCACATATCACCTGTCCTCTCCCGGTCAAGGCCAGCCGTGGTCCGCCCCACAACGGCTTGGTGATGCCGACGCCCGACGCGGCGACCTCGCCAGCGCGGGCGCCCAAAGTCTCGCCGCCGTCTGGGACCGCGTGGCCGATGGCGAAAGCACCGTTCACGCCGCGCGCTCGGCGGACGGAGGCAAGACGTGGTCCGAGCCAAAACAACTTTCCTCCAAAGGGGTCAATGCCGCTTACCCGCGAGTTGTCACCGTGGCTGGAGAATATCGCGTGTTTTGGACCGAATCCGCGACTGGCCAGCCCAGCGTTTGGCGCACATCGGCCTTGCCGTAAGTCTCTGCCAGCGGTTTGCAACCGCCGCCTTTTGAGAACGGAAATTTGGTACGGCCTCAATCTGTCCACCGGCACTACGGCAATTTGGAATCGCTGGCTCCCATGCGGCCTTGCCCCGCACGGCCGCAGAAAACTCTCGCCTCGATCAAGGTCTAACCCGCCAATCGGTTCGGTCGGTGCCAGCGGATGCGGGCCAGCAGCAGGTCGCCCTTGATGCCGTTCTTGGGCTGCCACTCGCCGACCGTCACCCACGACTCGTCCGGGCTTACGTTGGTCGTGTGGAAGTTGCCCATGATGGCAACGCGGTCGGGGTCTTTCACGCCGTCGCCCACGAGCGGCAGGACGACGCGCTCGGTGTCGCGGCGCAGCCGCAGCGTGCGCGGGTCCACCTGCGCGACCCACAGTGGCGCGCGCCAGCGGAGGACGTTCACGTTGCTTGCGTCCTTGCGCGTATAGACGAGGAAGAGCGCGTCCGAGTGCGTGAGCCAGTGCTGCTGCGTGGTGGAGAGGTCCAGCGGCATGCCGTCTTCCCAGGCCCACGGCTGCTTGGGGGTCCACTTGAGACCATCCTCGCTGGCGCAGACGTAGCCGCGACTGTCCTCGGCGCGGATGGTGAGGAAGAACCGGCCGTTGAACTGAGTGACCGAGGGCTCCAGCAGGCCGCGTCCCTTCGCGTTGGTGATGGGTTCACCCACGTGCTTCACCGTG
This sequence comes from Verrucomicrobiota bacterium, assembly GCA_016871445.1. Classification (GTDB taxonomy): domain Bacteria; phylum Verrucomicrobiota; class Verrucomicrobiia; order Limisphaerales; family SXTU01; genus SXTU01. Next base: position 10,017 of record VHDH01000008.1, read on the forward strand.
AGCGTCTCGCCATCGAAGCCGCAAATCACGCCGGTCACCGCACGCGCCTCGCTCTTCGTTGCGCCGAAGGTGAAGGACATCTGGATGTCGCCGTTGGGCAGCACGATGCGCTGGCCGCAGTTGTTCGAGTAGATGTAAGCGCCGCGCGGGTCATTCCAATACAGCTTGCGGCGCGGACCCCACTTGCCGTCGCGCCAGACGGCGTAGATCGGCCAGCGCGGCGGCTGGTCAGCGGAGAATCTCGGGCCGGAATAAAAGACGTTGTGGCCGAGCGCGAGGACGGACTTGGTCTGCGGATGCCATTCGGGCGTGACATCGCAGACACCTTCCTCGGTGAGGTTGTTGCCCGGTTGCACGCGCCCGAGGGGCGGGACGGGCTGCGGGTCGGTCCACGTCTTGCCGAGGTCGCGCGTGGTCATCGAGTGGACGGGGCCGAAGTAATCCGAACCAGCGATGGTCTGGAGCGTCATCAACACCATGGAACCGCTCGTGGTGGGCACGACGCAGCAGCGCGGGTGAAACCACGTGGGCCCGCTACCATCGCGGCCCCAGCGGAGCGTGACCTTTTCGATGCTGGCGATGAACTCGGCGCGCTGGGTGCCGGCTTGCGCAAGGGCGCACGAGGTAGAGGCCGCGAGGGCAGCTCCGGATTGAAGGAAGGCGCGGCGGGAACAAACACTAACGGGCATGCCTGAGGGTAGTTGGGGGCGGTTGGTCGGCAAGCAATTTGAACCCCTATGATGCTTCACCGAAAAAGGGTTTGGCGGGCCATGATCCAGCGCTGATGGTCCCGCCGAAAGGAGTAGCCTTGCCCCGCGGCGGCGAAGTGGGCATTAACACGGCATGAACTATTTGTTCGCAGGCTTGATTGGCATCATCGGCGGCTTCACCAGTGGGATGTTTGGGGTGGGGGGCGGCGTAGTAATGGTGCCGGCTATGCTGCTCCTGCTCAGCTCACAGGTGACCGATATCAAGCAGGCCATTGGCACGTCACTTGCCGTCATCGTGCCAACCGCGCTGGTCGGCACTTGGAAACATCACACGCAGGACAACGTGAAGTGGGACGTGATGGCGGCACTGTTACCCACCGCGCTTGCCGGCGGTTACCTCGGCGCGTGGCTAACGACGAAGATTCAAGCAGATGATCTCAAGAAGGCGTTCGGTGGCTTCCTCGTGCTGGTGGGTTGCCGGCTCTTGTTCTTCAAGTAGCGGCCGTGTCGTTCTGGTTTTTCCTTTTCATCAAGAAAACCTTTCGCCAGCTTCCGCGCTGCACCTATGGCAAGAGCGCATTCTTACAAATTCTGTTTCGGCCCTTGGAACATCAGCGAAGGCCAGGACCCCTACGGCCCGCCTGTCCGCCAACCGCAGTCCTTCGACTGGAAGCTTGCGCAGCTCAAGAAGCACGGCTTCGACGCGATGATGTTTCACGATGACGACGCGGTGCCAAATCTCGAGGGCAAGTCGGCCAAGCAAATCGTCAAGGAAGCGCGCGAGTTGAAGAAACGCCTCGACGGCCTCGGTCTCGTCGCCGAGATGGTCGCGCCGCGGCTGTGGTTCCACCCGAACACCGTGGATGGCGCCTACACCAGCAACGATCCCAAGTGCCGCGCCTATGCCATTGAGCGCTCCAAGGTCTGCATCGACATCGCCCGTGAGTTGGACACCGATGTCATCGTCCTCTGGCTCGCCCGCGAGGGCAGCTACATCCGCGAGTCCAAGAACGCCCGGCGCGCTATGGATCAGCTCGTGACCGCGTTTGATGCGATGCTTGGCTACGACAAGCGCATCCGCCTCGCCATCGAGCCGAAGCCCAACGAGCCGATGGACCATGCCTACATTCCCACCATCGGCCATGCGCTTGCCATCGCTCAACTCACGCGCGACCCCAAGCGCGTCGGCTGCCTCATCGAGAGCGCGCACGCCATCCTCGCCGGCCTCGACCCGGCGGACGAAATTGATTTTGCCTGCGCCTTCGGAAAACTCTGGTCGCTCCATCTCAACGACCAGAACGGCCTCAAGTATGACCAGGACCGCCCGTTCGGTTGCACGAACCTCCGCAGCGCCTTCGACCAAATCCGCGCGCTAGAGCGGAACGGCTACGGGAAGAAGGGCGAATACGTGTGCTTCGACGTGCATCCCTTCCGCACCACTAAGGAAGCGCACTGGCTCGACCACCTCACGAACAGCCGCCGCACTTTCCTCCGCCTGCTGGACAAGGTCCGCAGCTTCGATGAGAAGGCCGCGCAAGCCCTCGTCGCCGACCGCAACTATCAGGCGCTCGATCAGATGGTCATCGAGCACCTGATGGGGAAGTAATTCAGTTTTCGAAAAGCGACAAGCAAGCTCAGGAAATTTCCCCGCGCTGTCGCTGCTCTTGCATCTAGTAAGCGTTCAACCAAGTCGTCGTTCAGTCCCGCAAGTAACTTGGCAATAACGGCGGCAAGCTAGAAGAACCGCTTGTTTTTAGCTTTTCGTCTGCTCGATAAGGGAATTGCTTGGCCGTGCCGTGCCGGGTTCTTACCCTTCACTGCTATGGCCCGCTCCGGCCCGCATAACTTTACGTCCGCCTTGCAAGCCAGCTTCCTGCTGGTAGGCCTGATGTTTTTCATCAAGGCGGTCGAGTTGATTGGGCAAATTTCCTTCGCTGGCTTCGGGATCGTGCCGCGTGACGAACGCGGGCTGATCGGTCTGCTCTTCAGCCCGCTCCTCCACGGCAACGCCGCGCACCTGCTCGCTAACGCCGCGCCGCTGTTCGTGCTGCTCACGCTGCTATTCTGGGATCGCAAGTACCACCCGTGGCGCACGCTGGCCCTTATCTGGCTGGCGAGCGGCTTGGGCACGTGGCTCATCGGGCGCAGCATGACCGATGGCCAGCCCACCGTCCACATCGGGGCCAGCTCGGTGATTTACGGGCTGGTGGTGTATCTGCTGGTCGCGGGCTTTCTGATGGACAGTTGGCGCGCCGTCTTTGTGGCCGTGGGTGTGGGTGTGGCCTACGGCGGCATCATCTACGGAGTGCTGCCGCAATCCGGCCCCATCTCGTGGGAAGGCCACTTGTGCGGGGCCATTGCTGGTTGCTTGACCGCAAGGCACAACCATGCATGACGAGGGGTTCCAGCCAGCAACGGTTGCCATTCCCGAGTACGGTTCAAAAAACCGTCGTCGTTAAGAAATGGCTGCTGAAAAATCGGGAAAGAATCCGAGGCAGAGGCGCTCAGTTGCGAATAGATGGGAAGTTACGGTTTATTGGCACGGTGAAGCTTTTTTTTGCCGTACTTCGGGGTGTTCGTTAGACTCGTCCCCTAATGGCAGACCAAAGCTCTCTCAACTGGAACTCGCGCAATGTCACCCGCGGTTGGCAGCGCGGCATTACGGCTTTCTATTGGGGCCTCGGCTTTAAGGAAGAGGACTTCGACAAGGCTCAAATTGGGATCGGCACGCCTTTGCTGGATGGAAATATCTGCAATGTGCATGCGCATGAGCTGGCGAAGCTCATCGCCCAAGGCTGCGCGGAGGCGGGTCTGGTAGGCTTCCCATTTGGCGTTTCGCCAGCGAGCGACAACATCACACAGGGCAACATCGGCGGCGCGGCCTCGCTTTGCTCGCGTAACCTCATGGCGAACGGAGCGGAGATGATCTGCACGGCGCACAGCTACGATGCCATCATCGGCCTGCATCATTGCGACAAAAACGGTCCGGCTTTTGCTATGGCGTTGGCCCGCACGAACTTTCCCGGACTCATCGTCAACGGTGGCAGCATCATGCCAGGCTGCCACCAAGGGCAATCGACGAGCATTCTTGATGTTTATGACGCTGCCGCGAGGGAAGCGCAGGGCACCATGAGCTGGGAGGAGAGCGAGCAGATCATCCGCACGGCCTGCCCCGGTCCTGGCGGGTGCGGCATCGCGGCGTCCTTTAATACTTGGGGTATTACGCTTGAAGCGATGGGGCTCAGCTTGCCCGACACCTCCTCGATGCCAGCCATTGAGGCCGGCAAGCGCGAGGAATGCCTCCGCGTTGGCAAAGCGGTGCGCCAATTGCTCGAAAAAAACATTCGGCCGCGAGACATCATCACGAAGCAGTCGCTGACGAATGCCATGACGGCCATCGCGGCCATCGGCGGCAGTACAAACGGCGTGATTCACCTCCTCGCCGTCGCTCGCGAGGCCGGTGTAGATTTCACATTGCGCGATGTACAGGCAATTTGCCGCAAAGTGCCGGTGCTGTGCAGCTTCGCACCTCGTGGCCGCGGGACGATGGTCGATCTCCACCGCCTTGGCGGCACTACGATGCTATTGAAGCACATCTCTGATGCTGGATTGCTCATTGGCTCGTGCCTGACCGTCACTGGCCAGACTTTGGCTGAAAACCTCGCCCGCGCCAAAGCAGTGCCTTTTCCGAACAATCTTATCGCGCCGCACGACCAGCCCTTTAAAGAGTATGCCGACATCCAAGTGTGTTTCGGCAACCTCGCGCCGCACGGGATGGTTTTTAAAGTGTCTTCGCTCAAAAAGCCTTACTTCTGCGGCCGCGCGATCTGCTTCGAGAACAGCAAAGGCGTCTTCGAAGCTGCTGCTCAAGGTCGAATCAAGCCAGGCCACATTGTCATTATCCGCGGCAGCGGCCCGGTGGCGCTCGGCATGCCAGAGATGCACGTGGCTAGCGCCGCGCTGGCCGTGCCGGAGTTGTATGGCAAGGTCGCGCTCATCACCGATGGCCGCGTCTCCGGCGTCTCCGCCGGCGCGGTGGGTGTTCATTGCACGCCCGAGGCCGTTTTGGGCGGTCCCATCGCCAAAGTGCAGGACGACGACGAAATCGAGTTCGACCTTTTGAAGGGCACCATCGCCGTCAAAGCCGACCTGGAGGCTCGAAAAGCCGAACCGGTCGAAGTTTCGCATCCCTTCGGTTACCTCGCCGACTTCGCCGCGACGACTTCGCAGGCACATGAAGGCTGCGTGCCAAAGTGGACACTCTCCAAGCGATCATAAAGAGCTGCATCTAAGCGAACCTCGTTTACGTCGCCCGATCGCCTTCTGTTTGAAGCTGCTCGGCTAACAGAGGAAGCGTATCGCCGTCTTGGCCCCTGCGGTGAGTGTTGGGACTGCCGCCATGGTCAGGAAGCTTTGCAGAAGAAGAGTGGCGGATGAATGGGACGACCTTCAGAGGGCTCCGGCTCCTTCTTAACTAGGTGATTTCCTGCTTGCGCTTTGGCATGGCGACGGGCACCAGAAAGTGGTGATAAGTCTGCCTTGTGTTTAGGCTGTCCCATAACTAAATCAAATTATGCGCACGTATAAGATCTTGTTGCTCTCAGCTTTTCTAGGGGCAGCACTCTCACTGTCCGCAGCCGAAAAGCGTTTGGAATCCACCACCCTTAAACCCAACATCTTTGGCGAGACCAAGACTGTGACCAAAGATTCCTCCGGGCGCGTCGTAAGCGAGTCCACGGCCGCCAAGCCAAATATCTTCGGTGAGATCAAAACTGTGACCAAGGATTCCTCCGGGCGTATCATTAGCGAGTCAACCACCTCTAAACCTAACATCTTTGGCGAGATCAAGACTGTGACCAAAGATTCCTCCGGGCGCGTCGTAAGCGAGTCCACGGCCGCCAAGCCAAATATCTTCGGTGAGATCAAAACTGTGACCAAGGATTCCGCTGGGCGTATCATTAGCGAGTCAACCACCAGCAAGCCCAACATCTTTGGCGAGACCAAGACCGTGACCCAGGATAAGAAGTAATTCCTGATCCAAACTTAACGCTTGCTGAGAAGCCGATCCGTAGAAGCCAGTTTGCTCACAGCGAGATCAGCCCGCTGAAGGAAATTTTCAACGCACTCCATAATTTTTTTTAAGCCTCAGGTAAGACTCACAAGAAATTCTAAATCACACAGGGACAATCCGTTAGTTTTTCAGCCAGCAACTTGTCAACATTCACTCTTTCAAAACCGGACGCAGATCCATCAGTTGGCAATCCCGCCCGCATCCTGTCCTTGGATCAGTTCCGCGGTTATACGGTAGCGGGAATGTTTCTGGTTAATTGGCTGGGTGCCTTCGTGGTCATGCCGGAAATCCTCAAGCATCACCGCTCTTGGTGTAGCTATGCGGACACTATCATGCCGCAGTTCTTCTTCGCTGCGGGCTTCGCACTGCGTTTGGTGTATAGCCGCAACGCGGAGAAGTTTGGCCCCTGGGCCGCGCATAGACAGGCTTTGCGGCGCGGCTTGGGGTTGTTCATTTTTGGCGTTGTGTTCTACGAATTGGGAGGCTCATGGAAAAACTGGGCAGCTTTAGTGGAGGCCGGGTGGAGCGGTTTTTTTTCGCTAAAGGTCTGGGCGAATCCCTTTCAGGCACTGACGCACATTGGCGCGACGAGCTTGTGGTTGGTGCCAGTGTTGGCACGCGGCGCGCCTGTGCGAATTGCCTTTGCGCTGCTAAGCGCCGGGCTGCATCTGTGGCTTTCGCATCGCTTCTGGTTCGACACGCTCATCCACAGCGGGGTCATTGATGGTGGCCCGCTGGGATTCCTCACGTGGACCCTGCCCACCGTGGCGGGCACGCTGGCTTACGACGCCGTGCGCGGTGGCCGGTCAATGTGGCACCTTATCGCTTGGGGTGTAACTCTCATGCTAGCGGGCTACGCGCTTGCTTGTTTGGCCAATGGTGGTGGCTGGGCCATCCCGCCATTTTTTGCAAACCCGCGTTCGCACGACCTGTGGACCATGAGCCAAAAAGCGGGTAGCGCGTCTTACCTGCTGTTTTCGGCCGGTTTCTCGCTCGCGCTGTATGCTTTGTTCCGTTCGCTCTGCGATGGACGCGGTTGGCGGCTGACTATGTTTCACGACTTAGGTAGCAACGCGTTGGCCGCCTACATCATTCACATGCTGGTCATGGCGTGTTTGAAAACTCTCTGCCCGAAGGACTCGCCCGCGTGGTGGGTCTTGGGGATGGGCGCGGTGCATTTTGGGCTCATCTGGTGGATGGTGCGCTGGCTGAACCGTCACGCGCTCTATCTGCGGCTATAAAACGCTTTTAGGGCGCTGGCACTGGCCGAGCAACAGCGGTTCTAGAAACGGTAACGTGCCACCCGTCGCCTTGGGGCCAAGGCGCACCATGGTCGTAGCGTTTCAGCATGTGTTGTCTCGTTTTGCACCACGCCGGGCATTACTCGGCACAAGATCTACTCGAATCAGCTTGAATTAGTGCTGATTAGGCCCGTTACACAATGATGCAACAACCGTGCCGCAGACCGTAAGAGCGTCTCGGCATTCGATGGGGACAATTGGAAATGCGCCCTTACGTCAGCCCTACCTTTTTCTCCTTTTCCGTCTCGCGCCCCCGCGCATACTCGCCGCCTTATGGACCGACTGCCAGGCTTCCGGGATTTCTACCCTGAACCGTTGCCGCCGACGAAGGACGAGTTGTGGAGCATGGACGCCCGCAACTATCTATTCGACACGTGGCGCGCGGTCGCCCGTCGTTACGGTTTCCGCGAATATGACGGTCCACCACTGGAGCCGCTGGAGCTTTATACCAACAAGTCGGGCGAGGAAATTGTGGGCCAGCTCTTCAACTTCACCGACAAGGGCGAGCGTGCCGTTGCGATGCGTCCCGAGATGACGCCTACGCTCGCGCGCATGGCTGCTGCGCAAGAACGCGCTTACAAAAAGCCCTTCAAGTGGTTCTCCATCCCGCAACTGTTCCGCTATGAGAAGCAGCAGAAGGGCCGCAAGCGCGAGCACTTCCAGCTCAATTGCGATATCCTCGGCGAGCACGACCGGGCGGCCGATGCCGAACTCGTTGCGCTGCTCATCGACTCGTTGCGTGCGCTCGGCTTGACTAATGCGGACTTCGTCGTGCGTCTCAGCAGCCGCAACGCATGGACCGAGCTCTTCGCCTCCCGCTGCACTGATGCAGCGAAGTCCTACGATTTCTTTCAAATCGTGGACAAACTGGACCGTACCCGCCCCGAGGAAAGCGCTGCTAAGCTCGCCCCGCTTGGCTTCCAACTCGAGGAGGTCCAAGCCTTCATCACCAGCGGCCAGCCCAACGCGGAACTCCAGCTCATCCTCAACCAGCTTGCCGCGCGTGGCCTGCGCGAGTACGTGCGTGTGGATTATGGGGTCATCCGCGGCCTCGCGTATTACACTGGCCCCGTCTTCGAAGCTTTCGACATCAAGGGCGAGTTTCGCGCTATTTGTGGCGGTGGGCGTTACGACCACCTCATCAAGCAGGTGAGCGGTGGCAAGGTAGATCTCCCCGCGCTTGGCTTCGGCATGGGGGATGTGGTGCTACTAGAGTTACTGAAATCTCGCGGCCTCTTGCCGCAGTTCACCGCTGGCCTGAACGCCTACGTGCTGATCGAGGACGAATCCCTACGGGTAGACTCGCTCCGCTTGGTGCAACAACTACGCGAGGCCGGTTTGCCCACTGAGTTCAGCCTCACGCCTGCCAAAGGTGACAAGCAATTCAAGCGCGCCCTTGAACTTAATGCCTCCCATGCCGTACGCCTCGAACGTCAACCGGACGGCTCTTTGATCGCAAAGCTAAAGCACCTAAAATCCCGCGAGGAAGTTGTCCTCGCTCCGTCTGCGGTGGCCCAACACCTCGCCCACTGAATTATCATGCCTGGCCTCATTGCCATTGTCGGCCGCCCCAATGTTGGCAAATCCGCGCTCTTTAACCGCATCGTTGGAAAGCGCATCGCCATTGTGCACGACATGCCCGGAGTCACGCGTGACCGCGTGACTGCCGAGGCTGAATGGCGTGGCCGAAGCTTCACGCTTGTGGATACCGGCGGCATCGGCCTCGTGCGCGGCGAGAAAGTCGCGGATGTTATCATTAATGCTGCGCTTGACCAGGTGCAGCTCGCTATTGCGGCAGCGGACTGCATCATTCTAGTTGTTAATGTGCAGGAGGGCGTTGTTCCGCTGGACCGTGAAGTTGCTCAGCGGCTGCACCAGTCCGGCAAGCCCGTGCTGGTGGCGGTCAACAAGGTGGACAACCACAAGTCAGAAGCGGGCGTGACCGAATTCGCGGAGCTAGGCTTTAACCGGTTATTTCCCGTAACAGCAATTCATGGACGGGGCATCGAAGATCTGATGAACCGTGCGAAGGCACATTTGCCGGAGGAAGCTGAGACCAAAGCTGAGAGTGCGCGGGAGGATGAAGATGAATCTAGGGTGGCTACAGGCGAACCTACGCCATCTGCTGCTCGCAGTCAGTCACCCACAAAGCTCGCCGTCGTTGGCCGGCCCAATGTCGGTAAGTCCTCCATCATTAATGCGCTCACGAACTCCGAGCGTGTCGTGGTCAGCCCGATCCCCGGCACCACGCGCGACGCGGTGGATGTTCCGTTTGAAGTCGAGACCGACGGTGTGCGGCAGCAGTATGTGTTGATTGACACCGCTGGCTTGCGCAAGGCCCGCCGAGTGGACGATACCGTCGAGTATTTCAGTGCGCAGCGTACGGCAGAAGCCATAGAGCGCGCGGACATCGTGGTGCTGGTAATTGACGCGGAGAACGGCGTGGTTGAGCAGGATAAGAAAATCGCTGACCAGATTATCGAGGCGCGCCGTGCGTGCATTGTGGTCATCAACAAGTGGGATCTCGTGGAGCCCTCCGTGCGCACAGCTCGGGAGCAGGAGTTGGAGCGGCGTAAACGCGAGGGCAAGCATCACCGCGAGGGTCAGGCGCGGGGGCCGCTGACCACGCTCGCCGAGTTTGGCCAGTGGGTGCAGGAAAAGCTCTTCTTCCTCGACTACGCGCCAGTGATTTTTACCTCCGCCACGTCAGGCTTCCAACTCGACCGCCTGCTGGAGGCTGTCCGCTATGTCGCCGCCCAGTTAGGTCAGCAGGTGCCCACGGCCATCCTAAACCGCACACTAAACGACGCGATCCAACGTCGCCAGCCGATCAGCGCGGTGGGGCACTTCCTCAAGTTTTTCTACGCCACGCAGGTTCGGCAGGCCCCGCCGACGTTTCTGCTATTTGTTAATCGCGACGAACTACTTTCGCCGCAATACGCCAAGTATCTCTCCGGTGAGATGCGCAAAGCTTTTGGTTACGAGGGTTGCCCTATCGTGCTGGTGGCGAAGGCTCGACCCAAGACCGTCGAGCCGGTGCGTAAATTCAAGCTGCGGTCCAGCGGCCCGCCAATGAGGACAAAGTTTAAGCGTGGCGGCCCGCCCAAGGAGCGCCGCTCTGGCAAGGCCCGCGCCGCCCGCCGGCTGCGGTGAGCGCCCGCCTCGCATGTCGGCTTGCGCCAGCCGGGCGGGCTAGATATTTACCCCACGTGACAATGCTAATCACCTGCCTGACCAGACTCCTTGGCTTCGCCGTTCTTGTTGCGTTGCTGCCGCGTGCCTCAGCCGCCGCGCCGAAGTTTCAGGAAGTTTTTGATTTGGTTCGCACCAACCTCGGTGGCCTTACGCCCGCGCAGGTTGAGGCAGATACTCTTCAAGCACTGCAAAAGCAGTTCGATGGCCGCGTGCTGATTGATGCGCCGGCTCGACCTGCCGCCATCAAGCCTGAGGGGCCGCCTTTGGAAAAGACCGCCGTGCTTGATGGCGCGTTTGGTTACGTGCGCGTAAGCCACATCGCGCCAAAGCTCGATGAGGCCCTGACTGCCGAGCTATCTAAGCTCGGCGGCTCCGCAAAGCTCAAGGGCCTGCTGATTGATCTCCGCTTCGCCGCGGGCACGGACCAGCGGGCCGCCGCGCGCGTCGCTGACCGCTTTCTTGCCACCGAGCGCGTGCTGCTCACCGTGGACGGCGAGGCACTACGCGCGACGACTAAGACAAACGCGATCCAGTTACCCACGGCCGTATTGGTGAACCGCCATACTAGCGGCGCGGCTGAGGTGCTCGCGGCGCTGTTGCGACAGAACCAAGTTGGCCTGCTCATTGGCACAGCTACCACCGGTGGCATCCGGCAGTTCAAGGAATTCACCCTCAGCACCGGCCAGCGGCTGCGCATCGCCACCGGAGAGACGAAGTTTGGTGACGGTCAGTCGCTTCCTGCTAGCGGCTTGCGGCCCGACATAGCTGTGACGGTCGGCGCCGAGGAGGAACGCGCTTTTTACGCTGAGCCATATCGCTTGTTTGGCCGGACAGCGGCGACTAACGCGCCCGGGCGCATCAACGAGGCTGAGTTAGTCCGCCGGTTCAACGCCGGAGAAAACCCCGACCCAAATCTTAGCGCGGTCGCTCCCGCTTTTTCCGCCCCACAGGTGCGCGACCCTGCTCTGGCCCGGGCGCTCGATTTGCTTAAGGGCCTCGCAATTGTCCGGGCTACCAAGCCGTGAGCAATGCTGAGGCTGCCGGCGTCAGCTGGTTCAGCTGGTGGTCTGGGCTCCCGCATGTCGGCGCTGGCGTTTCGGGGCGTTGACGCCGGGTTTGGATTGGATTGCGCTGATTGGTGCGTCGACGAAGGGCTGCAGGAAAGCCGGGCGCTCGCGGCGACCGGCGGCGGCGAAATCGGCAAGCAGTTTGCGGGCGACCGTTTTGGGTGCGTGGCCGAGGACTTCCGTGAGGTATGTGAACAGCGCCTCCGCAAGCCGTTCCAGCGCGATGCCGTGGCGTTTACCAAACCGCGCGTATAGCCAGTCGCTAAAAGCAAGGAAGCGCGCAAAGGGTGAAGCGGGGGCAGCCCACGGCAGGCGGCGCACGTCTAAGTTCGCGCTTTGCACTTCATCCTGCGCATGGGCTAAGACCTCCTCAGGTTGGCTGCTACTTGCGGAGTGCCACAGCAGCGCGGTGCTGATCTTAAAGTTACCTGAGTTCGCCGTAAGGTCCCAGTAGCGCGCGAAACGCCGCAAGCGCTGTACCGTGGGGAAATCCAGGTCGCGATTAGCCAGCAGCTCGTAGGGTGGATGCGCGCCGTAGCGCATTTGAAATTCCTGATCGTGTCTTACGATGGGCGTTCCGCGCAGGCGCTTAAGAATGCCTACTTGTATTTCCTGCGGCCCCAATGCCACGAGCTGGTCGAAGCCCGTCGCAAAGCTCGTCAGGCTCTCGCCGGGCAGGCCCACGATCAAATCCGCGTGGACGTGAACGCCCGTATGCGCCTGTAGCCAGGTCAGATTGTCCATCAGTCGCGTCACGTTCTGCCGGCGCGTAATGTTTTGCGACGTGGCTTCATTAAACGTCTGGATGCCAACCTCGAATTGCAGCGAACCCGCTGGGAATTGCGCGATCACCTCACGCAGCTGCTCTGGCAGCCGGTCCGGCACCATCTCAAAGTGGACGAACAGGCCGGGTCGCATCCGCGCGAGGAAAAACTTTAGGACGGCGCGGCTCACCAGCAGGTTCAGGTTGAACGTCCGGTCCACGAACTTGAACTGCGTTGCCCCGCGCGCCAGTAGCCGCTCCATCGCAGCGAGAAACGGCGCCAGGGGAAACTGCCGCACTGGGATGTCCAGCGATGAGAGGCAAAACTCGCAGGTGAATGGGCACCCGCGGGACACCTCCACGTAAATGACGCGGTGCGCGAGGTCGGCATCTGAATAAAAGTCGTAGGGTAGTGCGACGTCTTCAAGTTTTGGCAGTTCGGCAGGGATAATTTTCGGTAGCCCGTGCAAATGCCCTCCTGCTCTTAAACATAAATCCGGCCCAGCTTTCTCGCCGTTGGTGGAATGAGAAAGGGGGGTATGATGAGCATCAAGAACCGGAGCATTTAGCCGTTTGCGGCAGACCTCCGCAAATTTCAAGTCTGCTTCGCCTGTGATGACGTGGTCCGCCAGCCGCACCACTTCTTGTTCTTCCCATTCATAGCTCACCTCCGGCCCGCCCAGAATCACGATGACCTCCGGCGCAATTCGTTTAAGCGCTGCCACGACTTCCGTGGTCTCGCGAACGTTCCAAATGTAAATGCCTAGCCCCACGATGCGCGGCCGGCGCGCGAGAATGGCTTCTACGACGTCTAACGGGCGTTGCTGGATCTCGAACTCGAGCAACGCTGTACGGGACTGGAGTTCGCCCAAGTTTGCCAGCAGGCAGCGTAGCCCAAACGCGCAGTGAATGAACTTCGCGTTGAGCGTCGCTAGCACGATGTCGGCGGACGTTAGCACGGCATGAGAATAACCTCTCTAGAGTAGCAGAAGCGAGCGCCGGCGCAGCCAAGCTCCAAACCAGTTAGAGTTATGCCCCAACCAGGCTGGAAATTTTGGCGATTATTGACTGTTTGCCAGGTTCTCCGAAGCTGCCCCCCGTGTGGCGCTAACTTCAATTTACAATCGGAAATCTCCAATCTTGAAGTAAGCCCAAATCGGAAAGGAAAATTGAATTACACCATAATGATGAAATCGATTTGGGCAGCACCTTGGTCCGTTGGGGTAATGCAGATTTTGGTAAAGCGGAATTTTTACCGCGGACCTGGGATTTATCGCTGCCACCAAAACATTCGCTCTAAGTTGGTGCGGTTGGGATAAGAGCGGGGCGTCCATTCCTCGATCAGCCGAAAGTGTGGTGAAAAACGCACCCAGATTTCCTCGCGATTCACGCCGAATGGTGGGCCGTCTGAGTCGGGAATAAAATAGTTGACCGCGAGATAGTGTCCCCCTGGCCGCAGCCAGCGCAGTACGGCACGCACGTAGTCCGTCCGCCGGGCTGGCTGAATGGCGCAGAAGCAGGTGTGCTCAAAGATGTAGTCAAACTTAGCGAACGGCTCGTCCACGAGAAAGTCGCCGAGCCGAAAGTCAACTCGCTCAAAGAAACCTGCCGACTTCGCCCGTTTCACCGCACTTGGCGCGATGTCCAGTCCCGTCGCGGTGAAGCCCGCCGCCGCCCACGCCCGCACGTCGTGGCCCAATCCGCAACCCGGCACCAGCACATCGCCGCAGGGCACGGCGGGATGCCTTGCCAGCCAGTCCACCAGTCCGGGCGATGGCTCGCCTTTGTCCCAAGGCGTCTCGTTGCGTTGATAGTGCGCCTCCCAGTCGGTGTTGCTCATTGCTTGGCTGCTTCCGCCGCGCGCGTCCTCGCACGCATTTTGCCGGTAATCAAACTGGCCGCCGCGCAACCACGAACGCGCACAGTATCCCGTAGCGCAACGGCGTGAGGTTTAGCAGCCAGTCCAGCGGGGGAAATACGTAGCGATCCGTGCAGAGATCCTTTTCCACCACACAGCCAAGCCGCTGCAATTGAAAACCCATCTCCAGCGCGTTGGTCATAATGATGGCGTCGTCGTCCGGCTCGAACGGCGTCTTCACTACTGGGGCCACACGCTCGAATCGAACTTGCTCCGGCGCTTCTCGCATTTGTCGTCGCTTTGCGAGAAGCCGCAGTAAATTGCGCCACTTGTTCCCTATCCCCCGCATCCGATAGTGGTAATCGCGCGTGCCAAACACGCGTAAAAAATTCGGACTTGAGACGACCACCTTGCCGCCCGGCTCGGTTACACGCACCAATTCGGCAAGGAACGCCTCTGCTTCGTCTACATGTTCCAGCACGTTCAGCGCGCCAACACAGGTGAAGTGTTTTTCGGGGAACGGTAATCGCTTCCCCTCGTAGAGCTGGCACCGATCGCAGAACTCCCGCGCTCGTGCGATATTCGGTGCTGATACGTCCACGCCGTAAGCCTCCACGCCGTCGCGGGTCAGTGCGCCCACCACCTGTCCAACGCCGCAGCCTACGTCCAGCACGCGCCCACCCGCACGCTGGGGCCGTAGTGCATCGGTGTATTTGCCGTAAAACGCCGGATCCCAGCCCGTCAGAAACTCTGCGTAAGCCTCGTTGTTCTGGTAAAACGAATCGTGCTGCGCCATGCCGCCCGACTATCCGGGCGGCATGGGGCCGGCGGCAAGGGCAAGTTGAGGCTTCAAGTCCGGCGGGCTTCCGCCTTCAATCCCCGTGCATGAAGATCTTGGTCATCGGCTCGGGTGGCCGCGAACACGCCCTCGTCTGGAAACTCGCGCAGTCCTCGCTTGTCACTCGGATGTGGTGCGCCCCTGGCAATGCGGGCGTCGGCGAGGAGCGCCTCGTGAAGAACGGGGCGCTAGTCGAGTGCGTCGCGGTCAGCGCGGAGGATCTGCCGGCGTTGCTTGCTCTCGCACACCGGGAGCGACCGGATTTTACCGTTGTTGGCCCGGACAACCCGCTCGCGGGAGGAGTGGTGGATTTATTTCAGGCAAACGGTTTCAAGATTTGGGGGCCCAATAAGCAGGCCGCGCAATTCGAGGCTAGCAAAGCCTTCTCGCAGGACTTTATGCAGCGTCACGGCATCCCCACTGCGCAGTCCGGCACTTTCATCGAGCCGACGGGAGCGAAGCAGTTCTGCGCCAGCCTCGGGGGCCGCTGTGTGGTAAAGGCGGACGGACTCGCGCTGGGCAAAGGCGTGCTTATTTGTACCACGCTTGCGCAAGCCGAAGCCGCCGTAGACGAAATCATGGTCAGCAAAGCCTTTGGCTCCGCTGGCCAGTGTGTGGTCATTCAGGAGTTGCTCGAAGGCATAGAGATTTCCCTGCACGCGCTTTGCGATGGCAAGGTCGCGAAACTTTTTCCCACGTCGCAGGACCACAAGCGTGCACTTGACGGCGACATCGGCCTCAACACTGGTGGCATGGGCACCTACTCGCCCGCGCCGTTTCTGAGCGACGCCGAGTTAACGTCCGTGGGCGACGCCATTCTTCAGCCTTGGCTGCGCGGCTGCGTGGCAGACGGCATTGATTTCCGCGGCTTGCTTTACCCGGGCGTGATGCTCACCAAGTCCGGCCCCAAAGTGCTAGAGTTCAACGCCCGTTTCGGCGACCCCGAGACGCAGGTTTATCTCACGCGCTTGCAGAACGATCTCGTCGAACTCCTCCTTGCCAGTTCGGAAGGTCGCCTCGTGAACCATCAACTCCGGTGGAGTGAAAATGCCAGCGTCTGCGTCGTGATGGCTAGCGGTGGTTACCCTGGTAGTTACCCGAAGGGAAAAGTGATCAGTGGCTTACTTGAGGCCAACGCATTACCCAATACTAAGGTTTTTCACGCCGGTACCATATCTAAGGATGGCCAGACCGTAACCAACGGTGGGCGCGTCCTCGGCGTTACCGCTTGGGCGAAAGACCTCACTAACGCACGCAACGCCGCCTATGAAGCCGTTGAAAAAATCCACTTCGATGGCACACATTTCCGTCGGGACATAGCAAAGAAGGGTTTGCAGCGGTAGGGAAGTCAATGACTTCAGGAGTTGCGCTGCGACGTTTCGATTTTCTGCCCCGCTGAGCAGCGCGGGCCTACTTTGCCGGCACTTGCGGCCGGGGCACGCTACGTAATCGCTCGCGAAGCATGTCCGCGCGGAGAATATCGCGCTCCTCGGCGTCGAGCTTTTCCGTGTGTTGCTTTTGCAGGTGCGCGGGCTGGGTGAGCAGAAAAAGTTCGTCTGTCAGCGCGCGCGTGAGCTGCGGTAGGAGGCCCAACTCACCGCCCAATCTTAGGAGCGAAAGCAGGTTCATGGTCTCTTTCGAGGTAATGGTGTGGGCGTTGGCGAGAATACCGTAAGCGCGGCCGATGTGGTTAAAAACGATCTTTGACTTCTGTTCCAGCAGCAACTGCCGGGCGTTCTGCTCCTCCTCGATGATCTGGTGGAGCGCTTTGCCGATACGCTCGATGATCTGCGCCTCCGATTCACCGAGGGTCATCTGATTGGAGACCTGGAAGACGTTGCCCAGCGCCTCGGTGCCTTCGCCGTAAAGGCCGCGCACAGCAAAGCCCAGCTTGTTTGCCGCATTGATGATACGGGTGATGTCTTCGGCCAAGACGAGGCCGGGCAGGTGTAGCATGGCGCTGATGCGGATGCCGGTGCCGAGGTTTGTTGGGCAAGCAGTGAGGTAGCCAAGTTCGGGCGAGTACGCAAAGTCCAGCTTGGCCTCGAGCGCCGAGTCAACGGCGTCAATTGCTTGCCAGCAGGCCTTGATTTGGAAGCCGGGCCGGAGCGCCTGCATGCGCAGGTGATCTTCCTCGTTGATCATTACGCACAAGCTCTCTTCTTGGTTGATTACCAGGCCGCTGCCCGCGCCCTTGGCCGCGTGTTCGCGGCTGATGAGGTGGCGTTCGACAAGGATTTGACGGTCCAGCGCCGGCAGTTCGTCCATCGCCGCGGAAAAGTGTGGGGCCATCTGCGGCAGGCTTTGCACGGCAGGTTGGAGGGTTTCCAGCACGCGTAGGCGGTCGGGCTTCTTTGCCCATGACGGGAAAGGCTGCTGACATAGATTGCGCGCGAGCCGAACGCGGCTGGACATGACTATGTCGTCCTGCGGCCCGGTGCGCTGGCAAGCGACGGCCGGCGGGGCAAGGAACTCGTGAATGTTCATTAAAAGGTTAGGTCGGGCGATTGGGGTTTATCAACCCTCGGGGACCAGTGAAAAAATCACAAACGCCAGATTCAAATCGCAACACCAAGTTATTTCATCCGCTTGATTTCGTCGCGCAACTGCGCTGCTTCCTCGAAGTTTTCTTCAGCCACGGCCTTGTCCAACCGCTTCTGCAGCTGCTTGATCTTTTGTGCTTCAGCGCGGGATTGCTGGAGCGCGGCGGGCACTTTGCCGGTGTGCTTGATGCCTTTATGCATTGTCTTAAGCATGGGCTCCAAGCCCTCGCCAAACGTTGTATAGCAATCGGAGCAGCCGAAGCGCCCGGCCTTCTTGAAGTCTGCCTGCGTGTAGCCGCAGGTTGGACACTTCACGCTGGCTTCGGCCGGCTCAGCCTCAGTCAGCTCGGCGACCTCCTCTGCGACCTTGCCTAGAAGCACATCGGTCAGGGAGAAGTTTGTGGGATCGTCCACACCCTTTTCCTTCGAGCAATCTTCGCACAGGTCCACCTTTTGCATTTTATCCCCGACTATCTTGGTCAAGTGGACCTTAGCTTCGTTCTGTTTGCAGACGTTGCAGAGCATGGCAGAGAAAAAATACTAGTGGATACGAGTTAACCCCAGTGGGAGAAGCGACGCGCGGCCCCGGCTCGCCTGGGCGTGACAAAACAGTCGATGCAGAATTTGGCTTATCACTGAAATGATCGCCAGTTCGAATACTCGTTGGTGAACCAGTCTGATACAGCTTGTGAAGTACGCTGAGTGGCTGTGCGCTTTCGGTCGCTTTCCACAAACACCCTCGCCTAATACGAATTTAGTTTCACCAAACGTAAATTCGCAGCGGGAACCAAGCGTGCTCATGCAGGTCAACTGGTTGTGACAATTCTATTTTAAATTGGCTCGCCGCTTACTTTCGTCAAGGCGTGATATTTTTCAATCAACTGCTTTGACATCGGCCCGGGCTTGCCGGTGCCGATGACGCGCCCGTCAATCTTCACCACCGGAATGATCTCCGCGCCGGTACCAGTGAGGAAGCATTCATCGGCGTTGTAGAGATCGTAGCGGGTGAGGTTCGGCTCGCCCGTCTTTAGCCCCAGTTCGTGGCCGAGTTTTAGCGCCGTAGCGCGGGTGATGCCGTAAAGCGCGCCCGCGGAAAGCGGCGGCGTGTGCAACTCGTTGCCCTTAATGATGAAAATGTTGTCGCCCGTGCATTCGGCCACATATCCGTCGGCGTTGAGCATGATCGCCTCCTCGACGCCTGCGTTGTTAGCCTCAATCTTAGCGAGGATGTTATTTAAGTAGTTAAGCGACTTGATAGCCGGATTGACGGCGTTGTGCAGGTTGCGCGTGGTCGCCACCGTCACGATGTCCATGCCACGCTCGTAGAGTTCTTGTGGGTAAAGCTGAATTTCGCCGGCGATGACGATGACCGACGGGTTTTTGCAGCGGTTCGGATTCAAGCCCAGCGTGCCCACGCCGCGCGTGACCACGAGGCGGATATAGCCGTCGGTAATTTGGTTTTTTCGGCAGGTGGCCACGACAGCCTTGGTCATCTCGGCGGGCGTCATCGGGATCGTGAGCAGAATGGCCTTGGCCGAGCAGTAAAGCCGGTCAATGTGCTCCTTGAGCTTAAAGACCCGCCCGTGGTAGGCGCGGATGCCCTCGAAGATGCCATCGCCGTAAAGCAGCCCGTGGTCGAACACGGACACCTTCGCCTTGGCTTCATCGTAGAACTTGCCGTCAATGTAGACTTTCATGTCAAAACGCTAGGGCAGCGTAGGGGAACGCTTGGAAGCGGCGCAACTCAGGAAATCGTTGTCCTTCGGCTTGCCTTTGCGCGATTTTGTTGGTGTCCTTCCCAAATTCGGTCACCGACATCACGTGAAAACCGCTTTGGTCATAGATGATGATTCCAACGTGCTTACGGAACTCGCGCGCACGCTAGAGGATGCTGGCTGGCGCGTGCTTAAGGCGGACGACGGCGACCAAGGCATTGAATTGGCCGTTGCCGAGCGGCCGGACGTAATCGTATGCGACCTGCTCATGCCGCGCGTGAACGGTTACCATGTCTGTCGCACCATCCGCGCCAACCAGACCTTCTTTCCGCAGCCGCGCATCGTCGTAATCTCCAGCAGCAACTACGAGGCGGACCGCACCAACTCTTTGGAGGCCGGCGCAGACGACTTCCTCCTTAAACCCATTCAGCCCTCCGAATTGTTACAAATCCTCGAACTTGATGGCGGCACCACCTTCATCCGTAAGGCTCCAGCGATCTTAAAAGGTCCCACGCCGCCGGACACCACTTACTTTCGCCAAGCCGTCGGCACGCCGCCCTCAGTCCACTTTTGGGGCGTGCGCGGCTCCATTGCAACGCCCGGCGACTCCACGCTCAAATACGGCGGGAATACCGCCTGTGTCGAAGTCCGCGCCGATGGCGAACTCATCGTGCTCGATGCTGGCACTGGCATTCGCCACCTCGGCCGCAAACTCGCTACCGAGTTCAAGTCGTACCCCATCGAGTTAAGTATCCTCATCACGCATACGCATTGGGATCATATTCAAGGCTTCCCCTTCTTCATCCCCGCCTACAGCCCGCACAACCAGATCCGTATCAAAGGCTACGAAGGCGCGCGCACCGGCCTACAGAGCGTCCTCAGCAGTCAGATGGAAAGTCCCTTCTTTCCCGTCTCAATGCAGCAAATGCCTGGTTATCTGCAAGTCGAGGAACTCAAGGAAATGCAGTTCAACATCGGCAAGGTCAAGGTTCGCGCCGCCTTCATGAACCATCCCGGTATCTGCGTGGGCTACCGCCTCGAGACCAGCGGCGGCTCCATTGCCTTCCTGCCCGACAATGAGCCGCATTCGCGCCTCCGCATGACCCCCATCACCGACAGTGCGCAGTCGCAAGAGGTGCTCGCCTTCGCGCAAAAGCAGGACGAGCACTTGATTGACTTCATCCGTGACTGCGACGTCGTCATCATGGACTCGCAATATGACGCGGAAGAATACAAGTCTCACATCGGTTGGGGACACACCTGCGTGGACGACGCCGTCGCCCTCGCCGTCATCGCGAAGGTCAAGAAGCTTTTCCTCTTCCACCATGACCCCGATCACGATGACGCCAAGGTGGACAGCATGCAGGAATGGGCGCGCGAACTCGCCGCCATCCACGGCAGTAAGCTCGAAGTGGACGCGGCCCGTGAAGGCGTCAACCTCGTCCTAAATCGCGCCGCAAAGTAACCGCCCCTTTCCCCTTTGTGCGTCACTTTCGCACCAGCCGCATCTTGATGGGGGAGAGATCTAATACGTAGCGCTTGCCTGCCGGGGCGGGTGGCACACCCACGAGGTATTTCTTTTCAATCAACTCGTCGGCGTCGTTCGGTAGGCGGAGGTTGTCCTTGTGGAAGCGGCCCACGGCCACTTCCAGGTCGCGCGAGGACATGACGGGAAGTAGCTCGGGGTCGGTGATGCCTTCGGCGAGGGCAGCAACGAGTTCGAGGCTCGCGCCATCGGCGGGGACGGCCGGGGGCGCGGGCGCGGCGGCGGCCACGAGCGGTTTGAACTCGATGGGCGGAAGCTGGTTGACGGATTTCCCGGCCTCGGTGCTGCGGTGCTTCCACCAAAGCAGCGCGGCGATGACTGCGATGGCAGCCCAAGTGGCCGGGTGCTTGAGTGAGCGCAGGGCGTAGCCCACGGCGACAAAGATCGAGAAGAAGACTTTTTGCATACGGCGTGGCGGGCTATTTCTGGTAGGTGGTCAGGTCGCGGATGGCGAGCACGTCGGCGTTGGTCATGGTGAAGTGGTGGTCCGGCAGCCAGTCCACGCGGTAGGTGCGGAGGGTGTCCTTGTCGCGGATGCCGTAGGCGTCCACATGGCCGTCGGCAAAGGCCATCACAGCGCGCCCCCCGTGGAGAAAGCTGGGCATGTGGAAATAGCCGTCGGCGGCGTTGGTGTCCATGGGCACGCGGGCCATGCTGGTGCAGATGGTGTGGGGGTTGAGTTCGAGGAAGGTGAAGATGCCAGCCGGATTGGCCACGTCGGGCAGGCGCGCGAAGGTGGCGTAGGCCGGGTCAGTCTCGCTGCGGCTGCCCGCGCCCATGTATTGGTTCAGGCCGAAGCTCCGTGTGAGCGGGATGCCCTGCACGTCATGCCGCACGGCAGGACAGCGATAGACGCGCGGGTTGGGGATCGTGCTGGCGAAGGCGGCCAGCTTCGGGTCGGTGAGGAACTCGGAGTTGGTGACGCTGTCGTAGGTGTAATGGTAGTCGCCCTGCACCCACGGGAGTGGCGGCGGGTTGTTGGTGCCGCTGTGGGGCCGGTAGTTGAGGACAAGCCGGTCGTCGTTCTCGCCGGGGTGCTTGAGCCACGCGATCATGAGCTGGCGGAGGTTGCTGAGGCACTCGGCGCGCTGCGCGCGGCCTTTGACCTTCGCCACGCCGCCGACGGTGAGCGAAGCCAACACGCCGATGATACCGATGACGACGAGCAGTTCCGGCAGGGTGAAGGCACGGCGACAGCGCGCGGCAGGCTGGCTGAGGGGGTAATTCATCGGCCGCGCGTGAAGTGGTTGGCGAACCAGAGGAAATCCGCGTTATCGGGCGCGTGCAGATCCTGATGGTCAGCGATCCAATCCACCGGCCAGACCCGCTCCATCTCGTCCGTTTGCCGCTTCACCATGTCCACGTGGCCGTCGGCAAAGCCCACCACCGAGGTCTTGCCATGCGGGAAGATGGGCAGTGTGGCGAAGTCGCCGCTGGTGATCTGGCCGGTGGTGGCGTCGGCCTGCATTCCTGGATTGATGCGCACGGCAGTGGTGCAGATGATGTAGGGGTTCATCTCGACGAACACCGCGCGCTCGGAGGGCTGTGTGACGTCGTTCAGGCGGCGATACACCTCGAAGCCGCCTGGCGCGGCGAAGGAACTGGCGTTCTGCGTGCCCATGTAAGAGTTCATGCTGTAATGCCGGATCATTGGCCGGCCTTGGATGTTGTGCTTGATCGCGCCGCAACGGTAGAGGCGTGGGTTCAGCTTCGCGTAGGCGAACGCGGAATACGCCGGGTCGGTCAGGAACACCTCGTTCGTCACCGTCGCGTAGAACTGATGCACGCCGCCGGAGGCCCACGGAACGTTGGTCGTCACGGGGTTAATGTTGCCGATGGGATTCGAGTTCACCACCAGCCGGTCGTCGTGGTCGTCGGCGAACTTGTGCCAGACCGTGTGCAGCTCGCGCTGGTTGTTCAGGCAGGTGATGCGGTGCGCGCGGGCCTTGGCCTGCGCCAACCCGCCGGCCGTGAGTGACACCAGCACGCCGATGATGGCCACCACGGTGAGCAGTTCGATCAACGTGAAGGCTCTGGTGAGACGTTCGGGCATGGGATTGACGAGCGAGGAGCATCGTAAAACGCACCGGGCGCGAGTCAAGCAGCCCGTCCGTCCGTCCCGCATGGTCGCGCCCTGCCGGACGATGCTTCGCTGCAACGCACAGGCGCGCCAATTCGGGATTGCATAAATCACGACAAGCGGGCAGTTTCCGCCCCTCTAATTTACTTAAATGACCGCAAAAGAAGAGCCAATTACATTCACAGGCACGGTGACACAAGTGTTGCCGGGCACGATGTTTCGCGTTGCTCTTCCCAATGGTCACGAGGTGCTCGCGCATATCTCCGGGAAGATGCGTAAGAACTTCATTCGCATCAGCGTAGGCGACAAGGTCGAGGCTGAGATGTCTCCCTACGATTTGAGCAAGGCGCGCATCACCTTCCGGCATCGGTAGGAACTACCCACTTTCAACTGGTAAGGCGTGGGAACTCCCCGCGCCTTTTGCTTTGTGTGGGGGGCCGGCGTTCAATCTGCCACGCAGTGAACCCGACTCAAGGCAGCAGAGCGCTGGCGTTCGTCACTGCGGCTTCCCCGCCAGTGAAGACTTGACCTTGGCTGGGTCGCTCGTGGGCGGTCGGCACTCGGTGCCGGTGCAAAGGAAAATGACGGGTGCATCCTTCGCCGTCAGCGTCCTCGCAAACGGTTCCACCGGCCCGCTCGTGCCCAGCACCACCTTGTTGGGCTGATAGACGCCGTGCGCGGCACGTAGCAGCACAGAGGTCGTTTTTGCCTCTCCCTTCGCCGGCGTGGCCACCACTACGCGGAACGGCTCGTGCAGGTAGAAGTCGAGGGCGAGCAGAAGATTCGGAACGGCCTGCGGCAGGCGCTGCAGTCGCTCAGCGAAGAGGCGTAAGGTTTTTTCCGCTCGTCCGCGCATTTCCTTATTGTCTGTGATAGCGGCGAGTTTAAGCAGCGCGAGCGTCGCCACGTTGTTGCCGCTTGGCTCGGCTCCGTCATAATCCTCCTTAGCGCGGAATAGCAGGTCGACAGAGCCAGCCTTGCTCTGGAAAAATCCGCCATTTGCCGCGTCGTAAAAGTTCGCAGTCATCGCGGACTCCAGCGCGAGGGCGAAATCCAAGTATTTCGGATTGAGCGTGGCCTCGTAGAGATGTATCGCGCCATCGAGCAGGTAGGCGTGCGAATCGAGAAGTTGGACGTTGTCGCGCTCGCCGTCGCGCCAGCGGTGGTAAAGCGTCTTGGTCTTCGCATCCCAGAGTTTGGATTGGAGGAAGGCAAGGTTCCGCTCCGCTGCCGCAAGATAAGTTGGCTCATTGAGCACCACGCCTGCGCGCGCCAGTGCCCCCAGCATGAGACCGTTCCACGACGCGAGAATTTTGTCGTCCAAGTGTGGGCGGACGCGCCTTACTTGCACCGCGAACATCTTTTGCTTTGCGGACGCGAGCAGCTTGGCCTCGGCCTCGGTGAGTTTCGGGTCAACGATGCTCAGCACGTTCAGCTTCTTGAGCGGCATCGGATGCGAGTGGTCCTCAAAGTTTCCCTCGTCGGTAATGCCGAAGAAGCGCTCGGCTACCTTAAACTCACCCGCGTTCAACAGCTGCGTCAGTTCCGTCTTCGTCCAGCAGTAGAATTTACCCTCGTGCCCTTCACTGTCGGCGTCCTCGGCGGAGTAGAACCCGCCCTCGGGATGGGTCATGTCGCGCAGCACGTAGCGGATCAGGTCGCGCGCCACCTCGGCGAAGCGTGCCTCGCCGCTGACGAGATGCGCGTCGAGGTAGAGATGCAGCAGTTGGGCGTTGTCGTAGAGCATCTTTTCGAAGTGCGGCACGAGCCACTTCTCATCCACCGAATAGCGGGCAAACCCGCCGCCGAGCTGGTCATACATCCCGCCTGCGGCCATGCGCTCGCAGGTGTGCAAAACCGCTTTCACTGCCGCTTCGTCTTTCGTGCGCACTGCGGCGCGTAGGATGAAGGCTGGCTGCGACGGCCGGGGAAACTTGGGCGCACGCCCGAAGCCCCCGTTGCGCGGGTCGTATTCCGCCGTCATGCGTTTTAGGGCGTTCGTCAGCACCGCTGGCGCGAGCACAGCGTCCCGGTTCGCTTCATGCTCGCCGAGGGACTTGAGTTGCTCGGCAATTTGCCCGGCGCTTTCGCTGATTTCCTTGCGCTTCTCCACCCACAGTTCCGAGATGCGCTCAAGCAACTGGAGAAAGCTGGGCCGCCCAAACTTCGGCTGCGGCGGAAAGTAAGTGCCGCCGTAGAACGGTTTCAGATCTGGCGTGAGGAATACGTTTAGTGGCCAGCCCCCGCCCTGACCCATCGCCTGCACGGCGGTCATGTAAATCTTGTCCACGTCTGGGCGCTCCTCGCGGTCTAGCTTGATGGCCACGAAATGCTTTTTAAGGAACTCGCCGACGGCCTCGTCCTCAAACGACTCCCGCTCCATGACGTGGCACCAGTGGCACGTCGAATACCCGATGGAGAGCAGGATGGGCTTGCCCTCGGCTCGCGCTTTTTTGAAGGCTGCCTCGCCCCATGGATACCAGTCCACGGGGTTATGCATGTGCTGCCGGAGGTAGGGTGACTTCTCCTGCGCGAGGCGGTTGGTGTGCTTGTGGGCGGTGGGTGAATTGGTGGACACGGGGGTTTTAGATTTTTCAGCGGCGACCAGCGGTAAACTCGCGGCCAGCAGTAGACCGGCGAGGACACTGGCGCGTTTTACGAGCATTGAGTGGAAGGTCACGTCCGCAGCGTAGCTCACTACTCAGCGGGAGCAAGCGCAGTCACTGCCCGTAGCTTTCTCACTTTCAGGCGGCAGCGTTTCAATCTCTGCCGTTATCTCCCTCGCTAGGAACTTGGGGCTGGCCCGGCAAGGCGTTCTTGCTTTCACCCGAATGACGAATTTTGCGACAGAGGAAATCAGCGGCGAATAGCAAGCCAGAAAGCGAAAAGGCTTTTTACCAGTTAGAGAGGGTTGGATTACGGCCAAAACCGGATCACTTTCCCTCCAGCCCGCGCAAGTAGGCGAAAATGAGTTCGGGCAGGTCGTTGCTGTAGCCGCCTTCCAATACGCTCACCACGGGCACGCCCAGTGCGCGGAAGCTTTGGCCAAGCCAGTGGAAATCCTCCGCTTCCAACGTCTCCTGCGCGAGCGGATCGCGTGCGTAGGCGTCGAAGCCCGCGCTTACCACGATCACCTCGGGCTTTTGCGCTTTGAGCGCGTCGAGGGCGCGGGTGAGCACCTTGCGGTATTCCTCGCGTGGGGTGCGCGGGGCGATGGGGTAATTGAAGCAGTTTTCGCCCACGTCTTTTGTTCCGGTGCCCGGATAACAGGGATGCTGGTGGATGGAGTAGAAGAATGCGCCGGGCTTTCCGAGCAGGATGGCCTCAGTGCCGTTGCCGTGGTGAACATCGAAGTCATAGACCGCCACGCGCTTCGCGCCCGTGGCCAGCGCCTCCAGCGTCACGATGGCGGCCTGGTTCAAGTAACAGAAACCCATCGCGCGCGAGCCGGTGGCGTGATGGCCCGGTGGCCGCAGCAAACTGAAAGACACGCCACCCTTGCGCGCAAGTTCTAGCGAACGCAGCCCGCCACCGATGCTTCGCAGCGCGTGACCGTGGATACCGGCGTGTGCAGGCGTGTCGCCATCGAAATCACTGGTGGCGGCCTGCACGCGGGCAAGGTGCTCCTTCGCGTGGGCGCGGAGGATGGCCGCCTCAGTCACCTCGGCGGGCTTGGCCCACTGGATTTGCACGTCCTGCTGGGCGCGAAGTTTTTCCAGTGTGCGCGAAATGCGCTGCGGCCGCTCGGGATGCCCAGCCATGTGATAGTCCACGCAACGTTCGTCCGTGATGAGGTGCAACGGCATGGTCTTGGGATACGGCAGGTCGGGTGGATTTGCAACCGGTCCCATAGTCTGGTTGCGACTCGCCGAATTCACCTCGCCCGCCCCAAAAACCCTTTGACCCGGAGGAAACCGATTCTCTAAGCTGTTTACGAAAACCGTCCCACATATACACACAACAAATGAGCACTTACGTTCCCACGATCAGTTCGGGCGTCGCCGGCCCTCTCGGCGCGCTTCACCTCCCCCGTCTTTGGCTCAAGGTCTCCCTCGAAGCCGCCGGCAAGTTGGCCGCCGGTTATCCCGGCCTCGGGAAGGGCTACGATCAGATGACTTGCGACGCGCTTGGCCTCGATGCCGAGGCGGTCAAAACGTTCATCAAGGGCAATAAGCCGACCTATCCTGCCTTCGAAGCGTGGGTCCGCAAGAACGGCAAGAAGCTGACCAAGGCCGATATCCACCGGCATAACCTCGCCATCCTCGGCTATTGCCACGACGACGGAACGCGCAAGGGCATTCTGAGCGCCAGCGGCCTCCCCGACGACGGCAGCGTCCTGCCCGGCGCGGTGGACCTGAACAACCTCGACGACTGGTTCGAGTTCCACGCGGCCGTCTTGAAGTAAGCCGCTTCCACCTTAATCACGCGCCAGCCGGTGAAGGAAACTTCACCGGCTGGTTCGCTTTGTGATGGTGACACTCTTGTCCCCAAGTCCCAGAGCTAACAGTGCGGGACAAGAGTGTCTCGCCCACGCTCACGCCAGCTGCCCGCGCAGCAGTCGCGACATGGAAGGTCGCGCCTGCTGCATGGGAAGCCGCCAAGGCGAGGATTGCATAACAGGAGCGAATCAGACGGTAGTGCATGATCGGTGGTGTAAGGCTATCGGCAGAAGAATGGGGGCAGGAGAATAAAGTTCAGATTCTTCTGCCCCCATTCTCCTGCCTACTTCCGGCTATTGAGTTGCCAGCAGCGGCTTCAGTTTTTCCGCATACACCGCGTAGCCGACGGGCGAAAGATGGATGTTGTCCGGGGTGAAGAGGTTTTTCTTGATCGTGCCATCGGCGTTCGTGAAGTCGCTCCACAGGTTGAGCACGCGCAGTTTCGGATCGCTATCGAGCTTCAGAGGATCGTGCGCGGCGTTGGTCTTCTTGATGTCTTCGTAGAAGCGATTGCCCGGTGCATGAGCAGGCAAAATTTTCGCCACGATAATCGCGGCGTTGGGAAACTTCTCGCGCAGGTTTTTCACGCACATCTGGATGCCGAGCGCAGCGGCCTCGATGCCGGTCTCGGGCGTGAAGAACATGTTGTTGTTGCCGATCATCAGCACGATGGCCCTCGGCTGGAGTCCCTCGACGCCGCCATGGTCGAGTCGCCAAAGCACGTTTTGCGTTTTGTCGCCGCCGATGCCGATGTTCACGGTCTTCAAATCCGGGAAGTGCTTCTTCCAGGAATCGCCCCATTGAATCGTGATGCTGTCGCCCACAAGCAGCACGTCGATGGGGCCTTTGTTCGCCTGCACGGTCTTCACATGCGCCTCGTGCAACTTCAGCCACGCATCGCCACCGAAGTGCCCGGCACTCGGCACGACCGGCCAGAGTTGCGGAAGATGCTTGTTGGCTTCGCGCCCCGGACGACGGTCGTGTTCCGGCTTGTCCACCACGTAGGCGCGCTCCTCCGCCGTGAGCGGCCAGCCGGACTTTTGCGGCTCGGCGGTGACGTAGGGATAATCCACTGCCTGCAGTGCGGCCAGCGGCGCGAGCAGGAGGGAGGTGAGGAGCGTGAGGATGGGTTTCATGCGATTGGCTTTCATTTCAGGTGGAGTTCCACTTTCTCGACCTTCACAGCTTTCTTGAACGGGCCCTTGCGATCGACCGCAATGGCGATGGCATTCTCGCCGCGCTTCAAAACCCCGACGGGCACGGAGAACCCAAGGCGGGTCAGCTTTTGGTCTTTGAGGTCTTTGACCAGCCAGCCCGGGGTCACGGTCTCAGGCTGGGGTGCGGGGGAGAAGATGCGCGCATCTTTCCATTTCGGATCGACGAGGTCCTTCTTCAAAGTCACGCCATTGAGCAAAACGGCGACCTCGTCCGTGGCGACATGCTCGAAGAGCACGAGACGCAGCCGCGCTTGGGTGCCCGGCTTCATCGGCTCCCGAACTGGGAGAACCAGGGCGGACGGTGTTTGATCGTTGCGCAACAGGATGGGCAGCGGTGCCTGGCTGTTCGCGGAGGCGTAGCCCTCGAAGGCAGAATAGCCGCCACGCCGGTCGATGGCATGGTAGCGAGGCTGGGCCGCGATGGTTTCAAGGCTGCCAATGGTGGTCAGGATGGCTGGGTCGTAATGTGCATGTTGGGTGAGACCGATCTTCTTCGCGTGCTCGGCGGAGCCGGCGGGAGAAAGAGCACCGACAGGACGGAAATAGCGAATCGGACGAGCAGCATGGTGGTGGTTTGGACGCTGAGAAGAGGAACGGAGTTGCAGGGGAATTCCAAGGTGAATTCACAAAGCACGAAGGCCGCCCGGAGGCGGCCTTCGGCGAGTGCGGGTTGTCCGGGTGGTCGCTTAGTCAACAAAGGTCATCTCGTTGGCGAGCAAAAGCATTTGGGCGTATTTTTCCCAGGCGTCGAGCCGCCTCTGCTGGCCGGCACTGGGACTACCGAACTGTGCGGACG
The DNA here is from genome assembly GCA_016871445.1 of Verrucomicrobiota bacterium. Taxonomy (GTDB): domain Bacteria; phylum Verrucomicrobiota; class Verrucomicrobiia; order Limisphaerales; family SXTU01; genus SXTU01. The sequence goes on from VHDH01000008.1 coordinate 39,156, forward strand.
CACTCCAGGAGGAGGTGCTTTCGCCACCCATTTGGTTACCCATGTTGTTCATGGCTGGCGCGCCGGGTGTCATCGCAGGGACCCCGAAGGGAGACATAGCCGGGCCGGCGGTGGTCGCCATGGTGGAACTGGCGGCGGCGATGCGCAGCGTTGGTGCCCAGCTAAAGGTGTCGCCGACTGGGTTGCCCTTGCCGCCATTGTCCACGATGAAGTCAATGGTGTCACCCTGCTTCACATCCACTTTGGGCACGCGCGTTTCGGCGCTGCGGTAATTACCGGAGAGGTTATAAGCACCCAGTTGGCCGGCGCGGCTGTGGACGATGTAGCCGCCCACGCCGTCACCAATGGCGTTCCCGCCACCCATTTGGCTGAGAGTGCCTTCAATGGTGAGACTGGCATCCACGGGTGCGGTGAAGCGGCGGATTACAGCGAGCGCACCGGCGGTACCGCCGCCAGCGGTGAGACGAAGGCCCGTCAGGCGATTGTTGGTGCCACCATCGTAGTAGCTGTTTCCGGCCTGATTCATGCGGTTGCCGCCACCCATTGTGCTCGTCCCGCGGGAGAAATTGGGCAACTTAAAGAACTGCACTCGACGGTTGCGGGCGTCGTAGGCGCCGTACCCATATTGCCAAATGGGCTTGGCATCGCTGCCCTTCACGCCGGACTGGTCTTCGAGGAACTTCATGCCGATTTTGGTTTCCAAGGGCGACGGCAGCCGTTGGAAGCAGATTTGGTAGAGCATCTCGATGCGGGTTTCCTCGTCAATTTTGCTCTTCACGTCGTCGCGGTGGACGATGGAGCGAGCGAGATCGCCAACGAACGGGCTGTTCATCAGGTAAAGTGCCTGCTGCGGAACGGTGGAGCCGAAGCGCATGCCGACGGTGGCGTCCGGGTTGGCGAAGTCAAACGTGCGGTAAAGTGAGGAAAGATTTCCACGGTCAATGAAACCATAGAGCGTGCGACGATACGGGTTTTCCGTGTAGGCAATCTGACTGCGGGCCTCTGGGGTGATAAACACGGGCGGCCCACCCAACTTGGGGTCGAGCTTGCCGCTAACGGACAGCAGTGAATCGCGAAAACCCTCGAAGTCGAGGCGGCGACGATTCATCTTCCAGACATAGAGGTTCGCAGGGTCGTTAAGCAGCGGCTTGGCGCGATCATCGCTACCCTGCATGTAAGTTGCGGAGGTCATCACAAACTTGTGAAGCTTTTTGACTGACCAGCCGTTTTCCATGACCCAAGCGGAGAGGTAATTAAGAAGTTCCGGATGCGTCGGATCGTCGGCGCGGACACCAAAATCCGTTGGCGTGCGAACCAGTGCGCCGCCGAAATGATTCATCCAAACGCGGTTAATGAGCACTCGGGCCGTGAGCGGATTGTTCTTATTGGCAATTTCTTCGGCCAATTCTGCGCGCCCGCTGGTCTTCGAGTTGAACGGTTTGCGGTTTGCATTCAAGGCTTCAAGGAATTGGCGGGGTGCCTCTGGTCCGAGATTACGCGGGTCACCTTTGAGCGCGACCTTCGCGTTGCGGGGAGTGCCATCGCTCAGGGCCATTGCACGCAAAGGGGCACCCGGGTGAGTGGCGTCCAGAGAGTCGGCTTGGATCTGGAACTGCTGCTCACCGTTACGAATGGCATTGTTGTTCATCCTGGCGATGTCGTCGTAAGTGAAGTTCGGCGGCCCATTCTGTCCGTAAAAGACCTGCCGAAGCTGCTCCATTGCAGGGTCGGAGAGCTTCATGAGTGCCGGATCCTCGTCACCTTTCTTCTTTTTGGAATCCACATTGATCGCCGAGATCCAAGCCCTCTCCGCGTCGAGGAATAGCTTGGAATAACGCTCGGCGACAATGCGCAGGTTGGAAATGGGCGTGGAAAAGGCGCGCGCGACGAGGGGATTAAGGCCCTTCATCGGCGTGCCGTCGGCACTCATGTATTTGGCGGCGAGTTTCTTGCTCTCGGCGAGCAGGTCTTTGTCAGAAAGTTTATCCTCCTCGACGAGTTTGGAGTAGTCGTGCCACGGGCCGAAGACTGCGTCACCGGCCTTGCTGCGTTGGCCAAGAAAACGCGTCCACTTTTGGGCAACTTCGAATTGAAGTTTGGTAAACTGCTCAAAGCGATCTTGCCCAGCCCGGCCGCCGTTGAAGTTGTAGTTGGTGTTGCCTAACTTGGCGTAGTGAGTGGCCATCAGATATTCAAGCGTCTTGCCCTTCGCGTCGCCTACGAATTTGACCAGCTCGCCTTGACGGTAGCCCGCCAGACGCGCCTCCACAGCCGTCTTCTTCGCAGTGTAATCGCGGTATTCCAATGTATCCTCGATTTTATGGATGACCGGCTGGTTGTTCATCGAGTAATTCGAACTGTCGAACACTCCGTAGAGTGAATAGTAATCCTTAGTCGGGATGGGGTCGAACTTGTGGTCGTGGCAGCGGGCACAATAGACCGAGAGCGACATTGTGCCGCGGGTGACGACGTCAATGCGATCGTCAATCTCCTCCTGGCGGTTGTTGACCGCCCGGTTCAACGTGATGAAGCCAAGCGCGGCCAAGTGTTTAGGCTCCGCGCCAGGCAGGGAGTCGGCAGCAATTTGATATTTGAGGAATTTGTCGTAGGGCATGTCCTCGTTGAGGGCGTTGATGACCCAGTCGCGGTAAGTGAAGGCATGGATTAGCCGGTTGTCGCCCATGCGGTTATTATTGCCGCGGCCGCGCGTGTCGGCGTAGCGGGCGATGTCCAGCCAATAGCGACCCCAGCGCTCACCGTAGTGTGGGGAGGCTAGCAGCTTGTCGATGAGCCGCTCCCAGGCATCCTTCGAAGTGTCGTTAACAAAATCCTCAGCTTCCTTTGCGGACGGTGGTATGCCAAGCAGGTCGAAATAAGCACGGCGCACCAGGGTCCACTTGTCTGCGATGGGGGAGGGGAACAGGCCTTTCTCCTCTAGTTTGGCAAGCACGAAAAGGTCTATATCATTTTGAATCCACGTCTTCAGGTGTGCCTTCGGGGTGGGTGTCTGCGGCTTAACGACTGGCTGGAAGGCCCAGTGCTTTTTCGCTTTTTGCAGATCATCGTCGGTCTTGAGCACGGCAGCGCTCTTGCCAGTGCGCGGGTCGGGTGCACCCATGCGCACCCAGTTCTCGAAATCAGCCACTACCGATTCCGGCAACTTTTCTTTGGGCGGCATCTGAAGGTTTGGGTCCGCGTAACGCATCGCCTTGATGATGAGCGAGCGGTCAGGCTGGCCGGCGACCAGGCCCGGGCCAGTGGAGCCGCCTTTAAGCAAGCCGGCCTTGGAGTCGAGCTGAAGGCCACCCTTGATTTTGGCATCTTTGTCCGCGCTGTGGCACTTGTGGCAGTGCTCAATGAGCGCGGGGCGGATCTTGGACTCGAAGTAGTCGTTTTCCTCCGGCGTGAGCGGCCTATCTTGTGCGAAGATTGGCGCGGTGCAACTTAGGGTGGCGGCTATCGCAATCTGAAGCGTCGTTTTCATAGGCGATTTGAATCGGCTCGCTGACCTCATTCCAATTTTTCTGTCGTTAAACTAAAGACCGGGCGCATGGTGAAACACGCGCCCGGCCTGGTTTCACCAAAATTACTCAGGCGAAGATAGACTTCACCGGCTGCGCACCGGACACATCGGTCAAGCGGAAGTCGCGACCACCGGAGCGGAACGTGAGCTTCTCGGAGTCAAAGCCCAAAGCATGCAGGATGGTCGAGTGGAACTCATGCACGTGAACCTTGTTCTCGACGGCAGCGCTGCCTAGTTCGTCGGTGCTACCGTAGGCTTGCCCACCCTTGACGCCGCCACCAGCGAGCCACGAAGCAAATGCCTTGGCATTGTGGGTGCGGCCGCCTGGCCCATCTTCGGTTGAACTACGGCCAAACTCAGTGCTGGAAGCGACCAGCGTGTCCTTGAGTAAGCCGCGTTGCTTGAGGTCTTGCAGGAAGCCAGCAATTGGTTTGTCAATCGCACCTGCGCGGGTGCGGCCAGCGGTCGCAATGCCACCGTGCATGTCCCAACCGCCGTTCCAGCATTGAACGAATTTGACGCCGCGCTCAAGCAGCCGACGGGCGATGATGAATTGCCGGGCCTGAGTCGCCGTTGCCCGATCCATCGAGTCAGCTCCGTAGAGCCTCAGGATGTGATCCGGTTCCTTGGTCATGTCAAAGGCCTCGGTGGCGTCCGTCTGCATGCGATAGGCCAGTTCAAAGGACTGGATGCGCGCATCCAGTTGCCCGTCGGACTGGCGCTTCTGCTTGTGAATTTCATTAAGCTTGCTCAAGAGGTCGAGTTGCTGGCGCTGTTCGGCACTGGAGCCGATGAACTGGCTCTTGATGTTTTCGATGATTTGCTCGATGCGCGTGTTATTGGGGTCAACGTATGTGCCTTGGAACGCTCCGGGCATGAAAGCCGCCTGCCAGTTCACATTGCCGGCGCTGGGGAACCCACCGGGGTTCATCGCCACGAAGGCGGGAAGATTTTGATTGTCCGATCCGAGGCCGTAAGTGACCCATGCGCCCATGGAAGGTTTGGGCAGGCGGAAGTCGCCTGTGGTCATGATCTTGGTGGCTTCCTCGTGGGCTGGCACATCGGTCCAAGTTGAGCGAATTACGCAGAGGTCGTCAGCGACTTTGGATAGTTCCGGCCAGATTTCAGACATTTCCAAGCCGCTCTTACCGGACTTGGTAAATTCGAATTGGGTGGGCAACAAGCGGCCCCGGCCCATGCCGGCGGCCGTTTTGCCCTCGCTCTTCTTCAACTCCGGCTTGGGATCCCAGGTGTCGATGTGGGGTTGACCGCCGCTTTGATAAATGTGGCAAACGCGCTTGGCGGTGCCAGGGAAGTGCGGCTGCTTTGGGGCGAGGAGCCCGCCGCCGCCGCCGGCAGACTGCGCTCTTCCTTGCTCGGCGAGCAAGGTCGCCAACGCGAGAGAGCCAAAACCCGTGCCCATGCGATTCAGGAACTCGCGACGGGAAGGATACAAGTTTGGATTTAAGTTTTGGCTCGGATGATTGCCACAATCCCAGAACATAAGCGTGTAGGGTTATTTGGTTTATTGCGTTCGCTAGAGCAGACGGCGAACAGCTAAGCCATGTTCAACGCCCGCTTCAACCTTTCTTTTGCCGTTTTTACCCAATTCTAACAAAAAATATGTCCATTTTGCTTCTAGTCAATGGCGACCCACTTACGCCCAAAATGCTTTCTCAGACCCAAAATTAACGCTGGCAAGGTAGCCTTGAGGCCGAGAACTGCTAGAAAAGTATGTGAACCACTCACAACTCGCGGCAACGGATTTTAGTTCAAAATCATCTTCTAGGACCCATTTTAGGCTATTAAAAAGGTAAGATTAACGATATAGTTATCCAATCCGCAACCAAATCATTTTCCAAGATTCCGCGTACGCCTGTTCGGCCAGTCGTTGCTAGGCGGAAAGTGTGGCGACCGTCATCACCGGCGACGAAACGCAATCTTCCCCTTCCGCAATGTTAGCGCGCCTGAAAACCCCGTTGACGCCCCCCCCGCCCGTCAATAAACTTTCGCAACGCTGTAACCGACATGAACACGCCGTATCCCGCCCGCCGCCACGCTCTGGGCTTCACCCTCATCGAACTCCTCGTCGTCATCGCCATCATCGCGATTCTAGCCGGGATGCTGCTACCGGCACTGGCGAAGGCAAAAGAGAAAGCGAAGCAAACCCGGTGCCTCAACAACATGAAGCAGGTAGCTCTCGCATTTTCTCTCTATGTGAGCGCGAACGATGACAAGACCCCTGCTGTGAACGATGGCGTGGCGAACTTTGCCACGAGCACTGGTCCAGGTAGTCCAAACTTCCTAAACGCACTCCAAGGTGAACTGGGCACAAACTCTCCAACCTTTACTTGCAGTTCGGCACGAGAAACTACTGGGGCTCAGGCTCCTAACGCAACCAACAGCACCAGCTACCTTGGCAACGCTGCTGTGCTGGGGATCGCAGGTGGCGCGCAAGTTCGTGTCACGCAAGTTAACACCCCCTCTGCACTGGTATTCCTGCAAGAACTGTTCGATCGTCGCAGCACCGCCTTTAACCGCCCCCGCTTAATCAACGCTGCTGCTGGCACGTATGGTTGGTGGCACTTTACAGTAACCACACCAAACTGGCTCAATCTTACTGAGAACTACTCGGTGATACACAACCAAGGCGGTATGCTTCCGTTTCTGGACGGTCATGCTGAATTTCGCCGAGGTGATAAACTCACAAGCGGCGATTTTGGACTGTCCCCCGCAAACCACACTTGGGCCAACTCATTCTCGCTTAGTTACACTCGCTCCTTCTGATGATGTCTCGCCTCACACTACTTCTCCTCGTCGTTTGCTTAATCTCTGGCGGCTGTAGACGCCGCTCTAAGGCCAGTGGCATTCCGGAGGCTCCCGCGCAATCGGAAGCTCCGGTCGCCGAATCCACTCCAGCGCCCCGGCCCGCTGCGAGCACGCCCCCACCAGTTCCAGGCACGGAGCCTATCGCTGACAAGCTACCTACAGCAGCTCCGAACGCGTCGAAGACGAGCCCAGTGGACCGAGGCCTGACCGAGGCGCTCCATCGCTTTTTCGAGGCCAACAACCGAATGCCGACCGACTTCAGCGAACTGGTTCGCGCCAAGTTTATTCCTGCGATGCCAAACCCGCCGGCTGGAAAGAAGTTCGCCATAGACAGGGCGAACATGCAGGTGGTTCTCGTAGGACAATAATCTCCCCGCTTTGGTTCTTGGCGGGCCCGACACGCAGCCTGTTCCACTCCATGGAAGCCGTCGCTTTCCCAACCGTCCTTCCCATCGCGGACTACCTCGCGGGCGAGGAAGCCAGCGAGATGCGCCACGGGTGTATCCGGCCAAAACCCCAAACCTTCGTCACTCCCTTGCCCAGCCGATTTTTTACTAATTACTAATCACTCATCACTTTCCCCACCATGCGCCGCCTCTTCGCCCTCCTCGCCGCCCTCATGCTAACCACCTCGGCCCACGCCGCCACCGTTCTCGTCGAGGCCGAGTCCTTCAAGACTCCCGGCGGCTGGGTGCTGGACACGCAGTTCATCGAGACCATGGGCTCGCCCTACCTCATGGCGCACGGCCTCGGCACGCCCGTCGCCGATGCCACCACCACCGTGAAGCTCCCGCAGGCCGGCAACTGGCGCGTGTGGGTCCGCACGATGGATTGGGTCGGCCGCTGGAAGGCCACCGGCGCGCCGGGCAAATTCCAGGTGCTCGTGGACGGCACGCCGCTCAAGGAAACCTTCGGCACCAAGGGCGCGGATTGGGCGTGGCACGACGGCGGTTCCGTGAACTTGGCCAAGCCCGAGGCCACGCTCGCCCTGCGCGACCTCACCGGCTTCAACGGCCGTTGCGACGCCATTCTCCTCACCACCGACCCCGTGTTCCAGCCGAGCAACGACTCCGCGCCCTTCGCCGCGTGGCGCATGGCGCTCGCCGGCTTGCCCACGAAGCCCGAGGAAGCCGGCCAGTTTGACCTCGTCGTGGTCGGCGGCGGCTACGGCGGCATGGGCGCGGCGCTCGCCGCGGCGCGCATGGGCTGCAAGGTCGCCCTCATTCAGAACCGCCCCGTGCTCGGCGGCAACGGCAGCTCGGAAATCCGCGTGTGGGCCAAGGGCGGCATCCGCCGCGGCCTCTACCCGATGCTCGGCGAAATCGTCGAGGAGTTCATGGACCAGGCGAAGTCCTCGCCCGGCACGTTCGAGGAGTTCGGTGACGCGAAGAAGGAGGCCCTTGTGCGCGCGGAGAAGAATGTTGCCCTTTTCCTCAACCACCACGCCTTCCGCGTCGAGGTGAGCGGCAACCGCATCAAGGCCGTCGTCGCCTTCGACACCCGCACCGGCCACTATAAGCGCTTTGCCGGCACGCTCTTCGTGGACAGCACGGGCCACGCGGGCATCGGCGCGCTCGCCGGCGCGGACCACACCACGAAGGACGATGGCCACCTCGGCATGAGCAACATGTGGCGCTGGAGCGACGCCGGGAAACCGATGTCCTTTGCGAACACGCCGTGGGCGCTGGACCTCCTGATGGACGACTTCCCCTACCCGCGCCGCGGCCACGCCGAGTGGTTTTGGGAAAGCGGTTTCAACAAGCACCCGCTGCGCGAGCTGGAATCCACGCGCGACTGGAATTTCCGGGCCATCTTCGGCGCCTTCAACGCCATGAAAAACAGGGACGGCAAGGCCGAGCACGCCAACGCGAAGCTCGACTGGGTCGCCTACGTCGGCGGCACCCGCGAAAGCCGCCAACTCCTCGGCGACGTCATCCTTACGCGCGAAGACATCGTGGCCAAGAAGCAGTTCCCCGACGGCACGGTGCCGACTACTTGGGATATTGACCTCCACTACCCGAAGGAACAATACGCCAAGAAGTTTCCCGAAGACCCGTTCATCTCGAAGGCCGTCTTCGACAAGGCCGTGGACCGTTTGCACGGCTATCCGGTGCCCTACCGCAGCTTTTACTCGCGCAACATCGAGAACCTGTTCATGGCCGGCCGCAACGTCAGCGTCACGCACGAGGCGCTCGGCACCGTGCGCGTGATGAAGACCGGCGGGATGATTGGCGAAGTGGTCGGCAAAGCCGCGAGCCTCTGCGTCAAGCACAGCACGACGCCGCGCGCGATTTACCACTCGCACTTCCCCGAGTTGCAGGCGCTGCTGAAACTTCCCGGCGCCGCCCGCCGCGAGAAAGTCACCGACGAGCCGAAACTCCCCGCCGATTACAAACCGCTGCCCGCGCAAGTCATCGCCGGCGGCGGTGAAGAGGTCGAAGCCGGCGTGGACCCGAAGAAACTCCCCGGCCTCGTCCTCGACGACGCGCAGGCCAAGACCACCGGCAAATGGGCCACCGGCGGCAACCCGTCGCTCCAACCCTACGTCGCGAACGGCTACCGCTATCGCGCCGCGAAGGAAGAAGGCGCGATCCGCTACGAGTTCAAGATCGAGAAGGCCGGTGACTACGAAGTGCGCGTGAGCTACGGCCCGCACGACAACCGCGCCTCAAACGCCCGCGTGGTCATCGAGAGCGCCGACGGCATGAAGGAAACCACCATCAACCAGCGCAACAAGCCGCCGCTGCCGCAGAACTTCCTCAGCGTCGGCACGTTCAAGTTCGCGCCCGGCAAACCCGCCGTCATCACGATTGGCGGCAAGCCCGCCGATGGCAACGTCCACGCCGACGCCGTGCAGTTGCTGCCGAAGTAAACGTGACGGGGATCCTCCTTTCCCCCGCACCACCTAGCAGCCGACGACAGGAAGCTTATTCAGAATTCCGCCAGCGACCTGCTGGTGGAAAAACTGCCTGCGAACCTGTCGTCAGCAGCCCGTCAAAATCGCCCTAAGCCGCTGTAGCGGCGGTCTGTGACCGCCGAGTTTGGACACTTCTTGTTTTTCCTTCGGCACTCACAGAGCGCCGCTACAGTTTCTGAACGACTGGTAGGGCCGATGAACCGCCGACGGTCAAGTTGCGTCAGTAGCTCGATTGCCACGAGCCATGAACTTCCAAGTCTTTCGCCACATCGCCTTCGCCGGTTTGCTGCTGGTATGTCCCGGTACGGCCGCCTACGCGGCCCCCGTGCCAGCACCGTGGAAGGCCGGCGTCGCCACCGCCATCATCACGCCGCAGCAGGCGATGTGGATGGCCGGCTACGCGAGCCGCACCAACGTCAGCCAAGGCAAGTTCGACGACCTGCACGCGAAGGCGCTCGCGGTCGAGGACGAGCGCGGCGGGCGGATGGTCTTCGTGACGCTCGACCTCATCGGTATTCCGCGCGCGTTAAGAAAGTCATTGGAGGCGCGCGCGGAGAAGGCATGGCAATTACCGCCGGCTGGGCTGCTGCTGAACGCTTCGCACACGCACAGCGGGCCGGAGTTCCGCGTCGGCCGCGCGCCGGCGGATGACGGTGAGTTCAAACCCAGCACGCTCGGCGAGAGCTATGGTCGCGACCTGGAAGACAAGTTGTTACTGCTTATCGGCAAGGCGTTGGAAACACGCGCGCCGGCGCGGTTGGCCTACAGTTTCGCGCGCTGCGGCTTCGCGATGAACCGTCGCCTACCGACGAAAACTGGCTTCAACAACAGTCCGTATCCCGAAGGCCCAGTCGACCAATCGGTGCCTGTGCTTCGCGTTGAAAGCGCGGACGGCAAGCTGCGCGCGGTGCTCTTCGGCTATGCGTGTCACAACACCACGCTCGGGCTCTACCAGTTCAGCGGTGACTACGCCGGCTACGCGCAGCAATTCTTCGAGGCCGACCATCCCGGTGTGACCGCCCTCTTCATGCTCGGGTGCGGCGGGGACCAAAACCCCTACCCGCGCGGCACGGTGGACCTCGCACAAAAGCACGGTCGAGCGCTCGCCACGGCGGTCGAAGCGGCGCTCGCCACCACGCTCAAGGCCTTGAACGGCCCGCTCCGCAGTGCGTATGTGGAGATCCAACTCGACTACGCGCCAGCTCCGACGCGCGAGGATTTCACCGCGCGGCTCACCTCGAAGGATCGTTACGAGGCGTCGCACGCGAAGCGGATGTTGGAGCGGTTGGACAAAGGCGAGAAGCTGCCTACGCAGTATCCGTATCCCGTGCAAGTCGTGCGCTTCGGCGACGCACTAACCTTGGTCGCACTGGGGGGTGAGGTGGTGGTGGACTACGCGCTGCGGCTAAAGCGGGAACTGGTCGGGCCAGCAATATGGGTCGCGGGCTACTCCAACGATGTGATGGGTTACATCCCAAGCGTACGCATCCTCAAGGAGGGTGGTTATGAAGGCGGTGGCGCGATGCGCTTCAGCACCACGCATCCTGGGCCATGGGCGGAGTCAACGGAGGAGCGCATCGTGAAGCAGGTGCACGAGTTGAACACGAGACTCTCCCAGTAGGGTAGAAGGGGCCGCAGGCCGAATGAGGAGTGCGAACGCCCATGGTGTCCGAACCAAAGCCGACACCCCAGGCTCTTTGCCCTCATCCGATGAAGGGAGGGAAGAGTGCTGCGGCCAGTTGGCGATTCGGCAGGGCTTCGTTCGGAATTGGAGTGAGACTCCTCACGCCGTCTCCGTTACTTGCCTAGCGTCATATCCTCCATCAGCGCGATGGCGACAGCTTCGGTGATTTCGCGCACGTCGAAGTTCGTGATGATACGGCCGGCGTAGCGGTCACGGCCAAGGATGTCCGAGGCGCTGGCTTGGCCGAGGATCGCGGCGTCCTTGAGGCGGATGGCAGAGACTTGGATGTCGGGGACTTGATGAACCTTGTCGCCGGAGACTTCGCGGATGAGGAGCTGGCGGCTGGAGATGAGGACTTCAATGGCGACGTCGGCAATTTTCGTGAGCGCCTCGCGGTCCTTGCGGGCGGCTTCGCCGTTGGTGTCTTTCAGAATCTCGTCTAGCGAACGGTTCGGGATGAACTGGGTGGCGATGCGCTGGTCCGCGAGCGCCGCGCCGCCCATGCGCAGCGGGCGGCCGAAGAGACGCTCGACGTCGCGGGCGGTCTGCTTGTCGGCAAGCGTCGGCTCGGGGCGGGCGGTGTCGGTGAAACGATTGTCGCGGGTTTGGCGCTCGTTGGTGGTGGTGATTTTGCCGGGGCCGGGCGGGAACTGGCCTTGCACGCCACCGCCGGAGAGCGTGACCGTGCCGCCGGCGTTGATGGTCACGGCGTTATTCGGTGGGGCGACGTTCGCGGGCGCAGCGATGGTGGAGTCCACGGTTGTGCGCGTGGTCTCGGTGCGCTCGTTACGCGAGGCGAGGCGCGCGCCGGTCTTCTCGTCCACGAGGTCGCGGTTCACATGGATGAGGAAACGCGGGCTGCCGAGCTTGGCGTAGGCGGCCTTGAACTTCTCGATGACGGTCTGTGCCTGCTGTGGCGTGATGAGTTGCGGCAGTCCGGTGATGGGCTTCTGCTCATACACATAGGTGCCGGGGGCAGCGACGGGCACGGCGGGCAGCGTAGCGACGGGCACGGGGGCGTTGGCGGGCGGGCGAGCGGGGGACTTAGCCTGACCGAACGCGGCGAGTGGCAGGGCGAGGGCGGTGAGGAGGAGTGTGGTATTCATTTGAGTATGTGGTTAATGAGCCTGACGAACCCGGATGGTGAAGTTTTTGGCTTTGTTATTCAGCGAGACGAACTCGATGGCTTCCTGCGCGCTTTCGGTGAGGATGAGGTTGGTCCACGGCGTCTCGTCGCCAGTGGCCGCGCCGCCCTCGTCCTTGAACACGCAGCTAATCTGCACCTGGATGCGCCGCGCCTCGCGGTTGCGCACGTTGGCGACGACGCGCAGGCGGCCGTCCTCCAAGGTCTGCTTCTGGATGCCGGAGCTGGTCACGGAGCGCTGCACCTGCGCGTCCATGAGCGCGAAGGGCGCCTTGTTTTCGAGGTCGTAGCGCTGGGCGTTGCGGGCTTCGTAAGCGCCGCCGTGCGTGCAGCCGGAGAGGGCGATGGTGGCGGCAAGGAGGGACAGGGTGAGGATGGTTTTCATGGGTTTGATTTCTAAATTAGCCGCGGAAGGGCGCAAAGCGCGGAGAGAAGAAACTCCCCTTTGCGTGCTCTGCGTTCTTTTAAGGCGAAAGGTCATGGCTCAGTGGTCTGAAAGGAAGACGACGGTGTCGCGGCCGGGTTGCACAGTGAAAGTGGCGGTCTTCACGCGGTGCGGCGCGCCGGCGGCGTTGAGGAACTCGGCGGTGGCGGTGTGCTGGCCGGGCGGGAGTTCGATGGCGGCGAAGCTGAGGAAGCCGGGGAGATTTTCCCAGCAGCGGGTGTCGGCGGTCGGATTCGTTGCGCCGGAGATGAGCTTGCTGGCGAGGCCGAAGAGCAGCAGGCCCGCGCCGACTTCGTCCGCGTTACTGTGCCGTTTTTGTTGCGAGGCGAGGATGGCACCGGAGACGATGGCTACATCGCCGACGGAGTCCGCACCGGCCTTGAACTGTGCCTTGCCAGCGAGGATGTGGTCCATCACGCGGCCGCCGCGTGTGGTGGCCTGGAAATATAGGTCGTCGTAGCTCGGCGCGGGGAGGGTTTGACTGGCGACTTTGACGGCGGCGGACTTTACGCCGGAATTGCCCTTGCTGAAGCGAAGTTGCTCGCGGAACTGACCGGCGGCGTATTTCAACGGACCGTTGCCGAACTCGACGAAGAATAGGACGTTCGCGCGAGGGGAGTAGGGCGGGAGTGACGTGGCGCGGGTGTGGGCTTGCGCGCGGGCGAGGGCGTCGGAGCCATCGGCGGCGAGTTTCACGGCGGCGAGGCCATCGAGGTAATCGAGCAGCGCCCAGTCGCCGGCGTAGGTTTTGTTCACGGCGTCACTGTCGAGGAGTTGGCCGGTGCGGAAGCAGGCACGGGCGTTGTCGGGTTCGCCGTCCATCCAGTAGAGCATGCCGCGATAGAAGTAGGCCATCACGCGCTCGTAGGGCTCGCCGATGAACATCTTTTTGGCCTCCTCGTTGAAGAGGCGGCGAGCGCTGGCGGCGTCTTTGTTTGGGCCGAGAATGCCGCCGAGTCGGGAGATGGCGTCGTCGAGTTCGGTCTTGGCTTGGTCGAAGCGGCCCGCCCGCATGGCGAGCGCGGCGTTGCGGTAGCTCCAGAGGACTTGGTCGCGGCGCGGTGTGGCGGGGGCCTGCGCGGATGGGGAAGCGGAGTTGGCGACGGAGCCGTCGGAGTAGGTGGCGCAGCCGGTGAGCGTCAGCAATGCCATGGTAACGCAGGCAAGTGAGGCGAGCCTTTCTTTAGCACCGGGCTCCAGCCCGGCCTTAGTGAGAGAGGCGCACGATTCGTTTGACTGACGAGCCGGAGGATGGGTTGGCTCGGCGGAGTGCATAGCGCGTTGGTTGAGTTGAGCACCGGCGGACAAGAGTGTCCGCCTCACGCCGCTCAGCGATACACCGCGTCTTCGAGGCCCTGCTTCTTTATTTCCTCGAAGCCTTCCCAAATGATGTCGCTGGTGCGTGCGTCGATAAGTTGGAAGGTGTAGAGGATGTAGTCGCTCACGCCCTTCGAGGAGCGCGTGGTGAGGCTGGAGAGCTTGCCGGTGAGGAAGAAATCCGCGCCCTTGAACTCGACGACGTTCGGGTCGCTGCCGCTGGTGACCTGGCCGGAACGCTTAAGGTCGCGCTCGCGTTCGAGCGTGGCCATGCGGTCGCGGGCGAGGAAGATGACTTTGCCGGCGGCCTGCGAATTGAGCTGCGCACGGATGCGGGTAAGGAAGATGTCCTTGTTAATCGGGAAACGCGTTTCGTTTACCACGGGGTCGAGCACGACGCGCGGGGTACCCTGCGCGCGGAGGACTTGCGGAATTCCCACGATGCCGCGCGCCATCTTATCGGCCACGCGGACAAGGTCTTGGGATTCGACGCCGGTGCCGGCGACGAAACCACGTTCATCCGGGCGCATCTCAGTGACGGAGACGCCACGTGGGTTTTGCACGCCGCTCGCGCACCCAGCCAGCAGACCAGCGACGGCAACGTAACTCAAGGACACACTCCAACGGGCAAGGTTCAGTTTCATAATGAGGGATGTTGAGCGGGTTTTCCCGCCGATGCAATAAAGGCGAGGACTTAGCGGCCAAAGAGCGCATTCGCTGAGCCCATGGCGCCGCCACCGTAATAGTTGTTGATGATGACGGTCTGGGCTTGGATCGGCGCGGTGCCGGTGGCTGCGCTAGGCGCGACGTAACCGCTCGCAATGGGTGTGGTCACGACAGCGGGCTGCGCCACGACAACCGGCATTGCGTGTGGATGGTGATAGTGATGCAGCGGGTGCGTGGTCACTGGAATTGGCTGGGTAGCTACGGGGGCGTGGTAGTAGTTCGCCGGTTGGCGCAGGCTTTGGTCGGCGATGGCGCCCAACACCAGACCGGAAGCCGCGCCGATGGCGACGCCCTCCGCTGTGCGCCGGCCGTTATTATGGCCGATGACGCCGCCCGCGATGCCGCCCAATACGGTGCCCGTGGTCGCGTAGCGGTTCTGGCCACCAAAACCGTAGCCGTAGCCAATAGGTCCGGCAACCGACCCAGCCTCCCAGCCGGCCTGGCGCCGGTAGTCATTTGCCAGCGCGCCGAGCAGCAGGCCCGTGCCCGCGCCGATGCCGATACCCTCGGCGGTCCGGCGGCCCGAGTTGTGCCCAATGACGCCGCCCAGAATGCCGCCCATCACGGCCGAGCCGAGGTTGTCGCGGCTAAATAGTTGGGCTTGGGAAGTTAGGGTGGTGGCGAGGACGAGACCGAGTATCAGAAACGTTTTCATATTGGTTTTAGTCTTTAGACTGCGGCGTTCCCTTCGTATTCATATGTATACGTAATATCGGCTAACCGCAAGGACAATCAATAGATTTGATCACCACCGCTAGTAATAACCGATGAGCTTTAACAGAAGCCCACCCCTGCTGGGTTGCGTGCTGAAAATGGAAGTCGGCGGCTCAGGCGTTAGAGATACTCCTGTACCGTCCGTACCGCGTAGCTGCTCTTTTTCAACGCGGCAATTCCCAGCGCAGCGGCGCGCGCGCCGGAGAGCGTGGTCATGATGGGCGTGCCGGTGTAGACCGCTGTGGTGCGGATTTTGATTTCGTCCGCGCGCGGGGACTGGCCAGCCGGGGTGTTAATGACGAGCTGGATTTCTTTATTCTTAAGCAGGTCAATCGCGTTGGGCCGGCCCTCGCCGAGTTTGAAAATCCGGCGCACTTTTATCCCGGCCCGCTCGAGCACGGCGGCGGTGCCGTTGGTGGCAATCAGTTCGAAGCCCAAGCCGGCGAACTGTTGCGCGACTTCAACGGCGTGACTCTTGTGTGCGTCACTTACGCTGAGGAAAACGTTGCCCTTGAGTGGTAACGGTGAGTTTGCGGCCATCTGCGACTTCGCGTAAGCCACGCCGAGGTCGGCATCGAGGCCCATGACTTCACCGGTAGAGCGCATCTCGGGGGAGAGCAAAATGTCCTGCCCATGAAACTTGTTAAACGGGAACACGGATTCCTTGACGGCCCAATACTTCGTCCAGATTTCCGTGGTGAAGCCCAGTTCCTTCAGGGTTTTCCCGGCCATCACCTTCGCAGCGAGTTTGGCGAGTGGTTTACCAATAGCCTTGCTGACGAAGGGCACCGTGCGGCTAGCGCGGGGGTTCACTTCCAACACATAGACTGTCTCGCCCTTCACGGCGTATTGCACGTTCATCAGGCCGACGACCTTGAGTTCCTGGGCCATGGCGTGCGTGTAGCGGCGGATGGTTCCAATGACGGACGGAGAAAGCGTGTGCGGTGGCAGGACCATCGCAGCATCGCCAGAGTGAACCCCCGCGAACTCGATGTGCTCAAGCATCCCGCCGATGACGATAGTGCCGCCGTTGGGCAAGCCCACGTCCGCGATGCAGTCCACGTCTACCTCGGTTGCGTCTTCGAGGAACTTGTCCACGAGCACGGGGCGGCCGGCGGAGATCTCCAGTGCGGCGTTATAGTGGAAATAGTCGCGCAGTTCCTGCTCGGAGAAGACGATTTGCATCGCGCGCCCGCCAAGCACGAACGACGGCCGCACTAGCACAGGGTATGTCAGCCGCTTTGCTACGGCCAGCGCTTCATCGGCAGTCGTAGCTGTGCCATTGGGCGGCTGGGGAATCTGGAGCTTGTCCAGCATCGCGGCAAAGAGCTTGCGGTCCTCAGCGATTTCTATGCTCTGCGGGCTGGTACCGATGATATTAACGCCGTTTTTCTGCAGGCCGAGTGCGAGGTTTAGCGGTGTTTGCCCACCGAATTGCGCGATGGCCCCCCAGCATTTCTCCCGCTCGTAAATGTGCAGCACATCCTCCAAAGTAAGCGGCTCGAAAAAGAGTTTGTCCGATGTGTCGTAGTCGGTGGAAACGGTCTCGGGGTTCGAGTTTACCATGATGGTCTCGAAGCCGTCCTCCTTCAGGGCAAAGGCGGCGTGGACACAGCAGTAATCAAATTCGATGCCCTGTCCGATGCGATTCGGGCCGCCTCCGAGAATCATCACCTTCCGCGCCGTGTTGCCTTTCACCTCATCGTCGCCGCGGTCGTAGGTCGAGTAGTAGTAAGGCGTGTAGGCCTCGAACTCCGCCGCACAGGTGTCCACGAGGCGGTAACTGGGCACCAGACCGAGGCGCTTGCGCTCAATACGGACCTCGTCTTCGGTGCGCCCGGTTAGGTAAGCGATCTGGCGGTCAGAAAACCCGAGGGACTTGGCTTTGGCGAGTTGTTCAGCGGAGAGCGGCATGGCGAAAATTTCCGGCGAAGTAAGCCGGACGCTGACGGCGCTGGCAAGTGTCAAAGGGCCTTAACCCAGTACTAGCGCAATCGCTGTCATCATCATCACCGCGCCCGCCAGCCGCCAGCGCAGCACGGCCGCGCCAAGGTGTTGTTCCTTGTTCGCGAACCAATGCCCGATGGCCCACACCGCTACCACGCTCCACAGCCCGCGCGAGCTATAAATCACGTTCGCTTGCGCCGCACCACCGAAGTGCGCGATACAACTCACGAAGATAACCGATTGCAGCCCGATGCCTGCACACCCGCCCAATAACCACGGCCACGCGGGCCGGGGGATGGCCCAGAGCGGCGCTTTGAAAAACGGTACGAATCCCAAGCTAAAGATGGCCGTGAAGGCCAGCATCACCGGTAGGAACCGTCCCAACCCCCATGCCGGCGACCACTTTTGTACTAGCACATCGAAAACGGCGAACATCGTCGCCGACGCCCCTGCGCACAGCACCGTGCGCCCGACGTGATGATGCGCCGCGCCCTCGGTGCGGTTCAAAAGCGCGATGGCCACGGAACTCAGTGTCGCTGCGGCCCACAGCGTCGGCGAGACGCCGGAGGTCAGCAGCAGCTTCGTGAAGATGGCGACGAGAATGATTTTCAAGCCCATCACCGGCGTGGCCACTGAGACATCCCCGTTTTGGAGCGCAAGGAAGTTAAGGAATTGACCGAGCAGATAAAACACCGCTACGAGTGCAGGCTGCCAGAGCAGATCAACGTGGAAGTTGCCGCCGAAGGGCAGCAGCAATGAGAAGATGACGGCGGCGATGACATTGCCGAGAAACGCCGTGCGCCATATGCCCACGTCAAATTCAGATGCGCGCTTGGCTAGCAGTGCGCCTGCGACGTAAACCAGCGCAGCGACTAGCGGAAGCAGAATGGGCAGCAAACCGTTCATCTCGGCAGCGTAACGACCAACGTTTAGAGGCTCCATTCCGAATCGCCAGCATTTTGCTAATCGGCAATTGACCTTTGGTTATCGGCCCACGCGAGTTTTTTCCTGACGTGTTTGCCACGCATATTTTCCCCTGATCTGGCCTCAGAGTAAAATTGGACTCCAAATAAGTTTGGCACTTTTGCATGCGACACGGTGGGTGTTTTGGTCAAAGTGCGCTCGGAATTCGCTTCGTTTTTGGTTTCCTTACTCCTTCGCTTTCTTGGGCTGGGCTTTCTTGTTGGCGGGGTCGGCGGTGAGGAAGCGTTTCCAGTTCACGGGCACGTCGTTGGCCTGCTTCGCGCCGGGTGTGCTGCGGCCTTCGCTCACGAGCTTGTCCATCACGGCGGTGAGTTCGGCGACCAACTCGGGTTTCTCGGCGGCGAGGTTCTTGGTTTCGCCGAGGTCGGTGGCGAGGTCGTAGAGCTGGGCGCGAGGTGAATTGTCTTTCGGTGCGGCCACACCGCCAAATCCGCCGCCTGCTGGCCCGGCGATGAATTTCCATTGGCCTTGCCGCAGCGATGCGAGCCCGCTGGACCCGTGGCTGATGGCGTGTTCCCGAATGACCTTGTCCTCACCGCGCAGCAGTGGCAGCAGGCTGAAGCTGTCTTCGCCGGCGGTGGGTGGGAGCTTCGTGCCGAGCACGTCGGCGAAGGTCGCCATGAAGTCCGCCTGCATCACGAGTTGGTCGCAGCGCGAGCCGGGTTTCACCACGCCGGGCCAGCGCACGATGAAAGGCACGCGATGCCCGCCTTCCCACGCGTCGGCTTTGTAGCCGCGCAACGGGCCGCTGGGGAAATGGCCTTTCGCCTCCATTTCTTTGACCCCGATATACGGCGCGCACCCGTTGTCGCTGGTGAAGATGACGAGGGTCTTGTCCGCTGCGCCGCTCTTCTCCAGTGCGGCGAGCACGCGCCCCACGGTGGCATCCGTTTCCATCACGAGATCGGCATAGTCGCCGAGGCCGCTCTTGCCCTGCCACTCCTTGTTCACCGCGAGCGGCGTGTGCGGAGAGGTCAGCGGCATGTAGAGGAAGAATGGTTCCGCTTGCTTCGCGCCGCGCTCGATGACGGCGCACGCGCGGTCGGTGAGTGCGGGGAGAATGGTTTCGAGCGCCCAATCCTTCAGCGCGGGGCCCTGGATGCTGGCTTGGTTTTTTGCCAACCGCGCGGGCGCGAGCAGTTCTGTCGGAGTCCCCACGGTGCGGTCGTTTTCAATGAAACAATAGGGCGGCCAATTCGGCACGTCGGTGCCGAAGTAAGTGTCGAAGCCGCGCGTGATGGGGCCGCCACCGATGGGCTTGGCATAGACTTCCTTCCACGCCGCGCGATGTGCGTCCGAGACGCTGGTGGTGACTTCGCCGCCACCGCCGGCCTTGCCGCCGAAGCCGGCGAAGAGCGGGCGCTGCGCCGGTGTGATGGCCCAGTCCCAGCCGAGATGCCACTTGCCGATGGCGGCGGTGCGGTAGCCGTGCTGCTTGAGCAGCCCTGCGAGCGTGAGCCGGTCCGGCGCGATGAGTGGCCGCCCCAGATAGCCAACGATGCCGGCTTGCAAGCTTGTGCGCCAATGGTAGCGCCCCGTCAGCAGCGTGTAGCGCGTGGGCGAACAAACGCCGCTGCTCGTATGCGCATCAGTGAAGCGCATCCCCTGCGATGCGAGCTGGTCTAGGTTTGGCGTCGGGATTTTACCGCGTTGCGGGTTGTAGCACTGCACGTCCCCATAGCCGAGGTCGTCGGCGAGGATGAGGATGATGTTCGGCCTGGCAGGCGCGGCGGAGACTTGGGATTGGCCGCAAGAAAACGCCAGGAACGCAAAGAGGAGAAGACGGGCTGACTTCACGGCTTGAGGTTGATTGGTGTTATTCACTTGGCAGCCTTCTTCGCGGCGGGCTTGGTTTCCACCTTGCACTCTGGGTCCCGCGGGACGGCAGGGCCGGTCTGCTCGACGGGTTGCGTGAAGAGATAGCGCCACACGTCCTCGTGCAGGAACTTGCCGGCTTTGTCCTTCGGCGACGCACCACCGGGCACGACGGAGCTGTGCGCGCGCTTCGCGTCGCCCTTGACGTCTGCCGCGGTGATTAGGCGGCGGCTGAAGCCAAACGGTGACGGAGTTTTGTCCACGTCCACCAGCGGGCCGAACTGGTGCAGGCCGAGCAACTCCCAAGAGCGGCAGTAGTGGTCGCCGGTCCAGCCACCGTCGAGCACATGGCTGAAGCCAAAGTAGCGGTTCGCGGGCGTGGCGGACGGTAACGCCTGCCATATCTCGCTTTGGTCACGCGGGCCGCAAAACATCACCACGCGGTCCACCTTCACGTGCTTGGCGAAGCGCGCCGCCGTGGTCGAGCCGTGTGAACTGCCGGAGATGATGACGCGATCCCAGCGCAGGCCGGATTTGTCATCGGTGAGGAAGTAACTCCAGCGGCCGGCCGGGTTTTCCTTGGCCAGCCATTTCACGAACATGACCGAGCGTTCCATCATGCCGTCGGGCTTGGGGATGTTTACCAGCGGGCTGAAGTCCTCACCGGTCGCCGCTTCAAGCCGGATTTTGCCCAGCAACAGACCGTCGTCGCCGGGCGAGTCATTACCGAACTTGCCGAACCAGCCATTCGCATAGTGCACGCGAAGGAAGTGCAGCCCGTAGCTGTTCACGCGCTCAGCCAGCGGCGCGCTATGGCCCATGAGCCAAATCACAAGCTTCCCCTGTGGCTTCACGCGCGTGTCCACCGATGCGTGCTGCGTGTCCGCCGGCTTGCCGGCTTTCTCGAAGTCGAACTCAATCTCTGGATGCGGCTTCGCGCGCGGGTCGAGTTGACTGGCGCGGGCGGTCAGTTCGTAACGCTTCGGGGAAGCGTCGTTGAAGGCGAGCGTCTCATCGGCGGCGGGGGATTCGCCGCGAAAACAGGCAAAAATCGCAAAGCAAAGAGTGAGCGGACGATGCGATTTCATGGCCGGAGGTTAACCACGGATCAACCCAGTTGAACACGGATTTGTGTCACCAGAGAACCGCCATGAAGCACTGCGCTCGCCGCACTATTCCTCCACCGCCGCGCGGTGGCCGGCGGCCAAGCGCAGCTTCGCATCCTCTGCGTTAGGGCAGCGATAAACCGCCTTAAGACAGACGGTGCAGACGCGAATGTCATGCTCGCCAGCCAGCGGGAGCTTGTCCCAATCGGCGGGGCATTCACCGGTGGCGTGCAGATTACATTCAAGGATGCGTGTCATATTCGGAAGCTGGCCTGCTCGCGGAAAAGGTCAAGCTGCGCGAAGCCCGCGATCCAGCTCACTTCACTTCACCTTCTTCAACTCCGCGTCCGTCCAAGCGGACTCGCGGCCGCCAGTGGCAGCGCGGACTTTTTTCACGAAGTCGGGCGCGACGGGGTCGAAGTCGTGGTCCCATGAGCGGCGGATGTAGGTCATCACGGCGGCGACGGTCTCGTCGTCAAAGGTGCCGTGGCCGGGCATGTCCATATCCCACTTCTTGCCGAGGACGGTGATAGGACCGCCGACGCCATGCAGGATGATGCGGGCGAGGCGATCGGGCGAGCCCGCCACCCACTCGCTGTCCACGAGCGGCGGCGCGAGGCCGTCTTGGCCGTAGCCGTGGGCTTGATGGCACGCGGCGCAGGTCGCCTCGAAGAGCGTCTTGCCCATGTCGAAGCGCGCTTCTTCGGCTGCGGTCAGCGGCTTGATGACGGGCAAGTTCACGCCGGGTTTGCCGGGCCACACGACGACCTTGTCGAGCTTCTTGACGGCAGCTTGCACGGCTTTGTCGCTGGACTGCGCGAGCGCGGCGAGCGCGGGCGGCGCGGCGGCGAGCTTCACATACTTCACGCGCGGCGGCGGTTCGCCTTTTTTTGTGGCGGGCGGGTTCACATTGAGGCTGGCGAGTATGGCGAGGGTTTGCCATTGCGGCGTTTCCTTGCGGATGACGAGTTCGAGCAAGCGATTTACGCGGTCGCCGCGCGCCTGCTGGAAAACGTTGCGCGCGAGCGCGCCGATGAAGCCTTCGCCGCCACTGACTTTGGCTTTGTCCGACCACGATTTGTCGGCGGCGATACGTTCGAGCAGCTCGACCTCGCGCACGGCCAGGCCGCTGATGAGGGCGTCACGGAGAAGTGGGTTCGAGCCGGCGCTGCGGGCAAGCGTGGTCATCGCGATTTCGGCAGCAGGGGTCTTCGCCTCGCCAAGGCTGAAGGCTAGTTGAACTTGAACCTCTGCATCCGGGGTGGTGGCCAAGGCGATGAGTGCGGGAAGAATTTTTGTTTGGTCGGAAGTCCTCAGCATCGGCTCCGCAACGCGCACGGCGGCGGCACGGACTTTTGGGTGTGGTTCTTTCGTGAGCGCAGCGATGGCGGTGTCGGCGTCGAGCTGGCCCATGCCATCGAGCGTCCAGAGCGCGTGCAGCCGAGCGCGCGGGTCGACTGCCTGGAGTGCCATTTGCTTGAGCAGCGTAAGCGCGGCGGCGGGCTGTTGCTCGACGAGCAGGCGCTGCGCGGTGTCACGCCACCAGCCGTTCGGGTGCGTAAGTGTCTTGACGAGGTCGGCGGGTTTGGCGGCCGCGAGCTGTGGCTTCGGGCCGGGGGGCTGCGCCGTGTGGACGATGCGGTAGATACGGCCGCGCTTGATGACTTTGTCGAGGCCGCGGTCCTCCGCCTGCTTGCGTAGATAGCTCGTGAGGAAGACGCGGTGCTGGAGGATGCCGTGATACATGTCCACGAGGTAAAGGCAGCCGTCGGGTCCGGTGTGGGCGTTGACGGGGCGGAACAGCTCGTCGGTGGACGTGAGGAACTCGGTTTCCTTATAAGGGTTTGTGCCGGTCAGCTCTCCGTTTTTGTCCGTGAGCACCATGCGGCGGACTAAGTTTGCGGACGGCTCGGGGATGAAGGCATTGCCTTGGAACTCGGCGGGAAAGTTGTCGCCGCGATAAATGACCGGGCCGCAGGTGGCGGTGTATTTGGCGAGCGTGCCGTCGGGCTTGAGCGTGGCAGCTTGGTAGCCGCGATTGACGCCGGGATTGACACGCGCGGGCCAAACTGTCTGGTCCCTCATCGGCTGCTGGGCGAGGCCGGCCGTCGTGCGGAAGAGCGGGTTACGGTAGTAGTATTCGCTCGGGACGTAATCGGTGCGGAGCTGGTCGGAGTTTGAGTTGTAGTAAGGCCGGCCCCAGTCGTCCATCGTGAGACCCCACTGGCCGCGGGAAGTTGTGGCCGAGCGCTTCCACTCATCGTCTATGCGCCGGAAGCGGAGGTTGTGGTTCGCGGAAACAATCCAATTGTTCATGAACCAAGTCGGGCTATTGCCGGTGTGCTCGGGATTCTTCAGGCCGTTGGGCGCGTAATGCTTGTCCACTAACATTGGCTTGCCCGGTTTCAGGCCAGCTTCGATGGGATACCACTTCAGCGCGGGCGGCTCACAAACCAACACGCCGCCGTAAGCGAGGCACACGGCGCGGGGCATTACCAGTTTGTCGAGGAAAACAGTTTTCTTGTCCATCTTGCCGTCGCCGTCGGTGTCCTCCAGCACGCTGAGGCGGTTAATGGGGTTGAGTTCACCCTCGGCCGTCGGCGTGTTCATGTAGCTAGGGATCTCGACGACCCAAAGGCGACCATCGGCATCCCACTGCATCGTAATGGGCGTCTCGATGAGCGGATCGGCGGCGACAAGCTCGATGCGGAAGCCCGGCGGAAGCTTGAAAGTCTTGAGCGCGGCCTCGGGTGCGAGCGGCGGGTTGGCAGGGATCTTTTCCTTTGGCACGCGCGGCTCCTGTTTCTCGCCCGGTTTGTCGCCGCTTTGGGCAAGGGCGAGGGCCGAGGTAAGCAGAAGCGCGGACAAAGCTCGGGAAAACATGGTCGTAGAAATCAAGACTTCAACAAAGGCCGCAATCCAAGTGCAGCTATTAAATACAAAGTAACGGAAAGCGCAAATGGCGCAACACAATGGGAGTCGAACAGTTGTAAGATGCGTGCATCTACTTACTCGTCTCCCCTCTCTGCGTGAGGGCAGGGTAGCGATGGTTTGTTTGTCTGTGTAATTGTGTCGAACTACTTCCATTGCAGCTAGGGATCCAGTTTTCTCTTCGCCTGTTTTGCGCCATCGGCACTAAGGCAGGCGAAACCAAGGCCCGTTCATTTCACCAGCGCCAGCGCCGCCGCACCGGCCACGGCAATGACCGCGCCGAGGGTCGAGCGGCGTGAGGGTCGCTCCTGCTCAAGCCAGCGTGCGAAGGGCATCACCACCAGCGGCGAGAGCGCCACGATGGGCAACACGACGGCGGAGGGCGTGGTCTTGAGCGCCCATTGGTAGCAACTTACGCCGAGCGTCGGGCCGGCGAGGGCGTTGAAGACGATCCACTTGCCGGACTTACGCCACTTTTCTGTCGTGGTTAGTGTCGGTGGCTGCAAGTCGCTGGCCCGCGAAAGAAGGAACTGCCGCTTTACCACGAGTAACGCTAGACCGGAGATGATCACGCCACCAAGGATGCGTTGATAGGCTGCTGTGATGCCGTCCATCGGCTGGCCGGCTAATGCACAAACTTCATATGCCTTGCGGCTTAAGACCACGCCGCCGCCCTGTCCCACGGCACCCAGCACCGCAAAAAAAATTCCAATGCCAAACTGCCGTCGTTCCTCGTGTGTCTCGTGCGCCGGGGCGAGAGCGACCGCCACGCCAGCCAGAATAACGACGCCGCATGATATCTGCGCCGCTGTCAACGTGGTTCCTAGCCATAGCCACTCCACCAAACCCGCGAACGGCGCGGCAAGGCAATGCACAATTAGAATGGTCAGCCGTGAGCCAAGGCGCGGGTAGGCCTGGAAGAGCGCGACGTCACCCAACCCAAAGCCAAGGCAGCCGCTCAGGACAAAGATGTAAAACCCATTACCTGCCAGCCCCGCGCCAAATGCGTGCGCCATCACCGCAAGGAACAGCGTAGCCAGCGCCAGCCGCCAAAAGTTCGCCTCTGTGCCGCCCATGAGCTTCGCCACCCGCGCGCCGGAGACGGCGGAGAAGGCGAACAGGATCGTGGCGAGGACGGCACCGAGCACGGGAGGTGCTTGGTAGCGGCAGTGCGCCGCGATGTCACGCGAATTGCAAACCGTGCACCATCAACTGTGCGGAACGGGATCGAACTCGCGCAAACAAGCCAGCCTCGCACCCGCTGCATGGCCATCCGGTCTGCGTGACTCAATTCCACGCCGTGAGGGTGTCCGGTGGTAGGGGCGGCTGAAAGATGAATTCAAACTGCCGACGGTGACTTGGCGGCAACCCCTAACGACCCTGCTCACCTGCCCGGCCCGCTCGGTGAGCTACGAAGTTCAGAAAACCTATGTGCGGGCGGGTCAGGTGCAGCAGTTGGTTCGGCTTGCCTTTGCGTCCACCCGCTTCACGTCATTACCCGGTGGCTATTTCATAACTGCCTTGAACAGCGACGACTCGGCTAGCGCCCGCGGGTCTTTCAGGCGAAAGTCGGCAGGCATCGTGATCGAATCCGCCTTGGTCGTGCCCACCGTGGGTTTGCCGTCTTGCGTTTCCTGCCCCGTGGCCTTTCGCCAATCGTCCACGCTGGAGTACCGCTTCTCGCCGTGCAGGAACAGCGGATCGCCCTTCTTCGTGAGGTACGAGTTGGCTTCATGCCGCACATCTTCGATCTTCGCGTTGGGCAGGTTGTTGGACACCAGTGGAAGGTCGGCCGCCCCCGCCAGCGCGATGTTGTTTCGCAGGACACACCCGCGTATCTGGGTCTTGTCCTCCTTGGCCGCGAACCCCGTAATGTAGTCGGTAAACAACAGCCCCTTGCTCGCGCTTTTGCCTGCGGTCGCTTCCACAACGGCCAAGCACTTTTCGATCACGCACTCATCGAGTCCTGCGCCCCAAGCGACGAAGCCGAAACCGTAGCCCGCGCCCTTTTCGCGCCGACCGTCGTTGATGCTGATGCACGAACGGATGACGTTGCCCTTCGTGAGGCCCGCCTTGGGGTAGTCGCAGTGCATGAAGCCGGGGCCGTGGTTGTCGTAGGAGAGGCACTTCTCCACGACGCACTCGACGCAGCCACCGTCGAGGTCGAAGCCGCCACCGTCTTTGCCCTCGGTGCGGGTGCCGGAGGCGATGCAATTGCGAAACGTGACCTTGTTGCAGTCATAAGCCCAGAGCGCGACGCCGCCGCCCTTGCCGGTGTTCTCTGACGCGAAGCAGTATTCGACCGTCCCATCGCGAACGCCGCCGAGGACGATCCCGGAGCCGGACTTGTTTTTCGAAGCCACACAGTCGCGGATGACAATCTTCTGGTGCCCATACGCGGTCTGCTTGGCATCCTTCTTCCCGTAGAAACTGATGCCCGTGCCGCCATTGTCGTGGGCATTCACTTCGCTGACGAGGACATCGTCGTACCCCGGTTGCGTGTCATGCCACGAGCCGATACTCACGCCGTCACCGCTGAAGTTGCTGATTTCCACTCGCTCGATGCGGAGGTGCGACTGCCGCTTGCCGGTCGCGTCGTCCGTGTAGAAGCGAATTCCCGCGATGGGCTTCTTGCCTTCGGGCACGATCGGATTGCCCTTCAAAATCAGATTGCGGATCTCGACCCCGCCGGAGGTCGCTTCAATCGCGGGCGTATCCTCGGCGATGATCGTGGCCCGGCGTTTGCCCGCGCCGCGAATGACGATTGGCTTCTTCGCCGTGCCGCCGACATCCGGCAGCAACGCGATGCCGCCCCGGAACTCATCGCCTTCCCCCA